>JAGPEO010000041.1 GCA_018056925.1 Phycisphaerae bacterium | reverse complement strand
GCGATTGGCGGGCGAGCTGCTCGACGTGATGGTGCAGCGCGGTGTATATGCCCACCCCGCGGGCTTCGGGCACCACGTAGACGCTTTGCAGCCACCAGAACCAATCGTCGCGCCAGTCACTCCACTCACGCGTGATCAGCAATTGGCCGACCACCTTGCCCGCGCGCTCGGCCAGGAAGTACGTTCCACGCTGCGTGTCCGTCAGTACCCGACGTACGCCTGAGCGCGCCGTGGCCGGGTCAAGCTCCAGGCTCTCCGTCTCGGCCGCCATGGCAATGTTGTTGGCGGTGATGGTTTCCAAGTCGGCAAGCGTAGCGATTCGGATACGGATTTCGTCCATTGCGGTTGACGCCTCAGTCTGGCGCTGCGAACTTATCTACGGGCCTGGCCCAACGTCGCGAATCCGATTCCGCCCGGCTCCGCGTTGGCGCCGGTTAATGGCACGACACCGGATTCGGTTCGATACCAACTAGCCTAGCGGCTATAAGCGTGATGATCCAGAATTGGCATGCAAAACGCGTCACGGTGATGGGGCTGGGCCGCTTCGGGGGAGGCGTCGGAGTCACACGCTGGCTGGCCCGCGCCGGGGCACGTCTGACCCTGACCGACAAGCTCCCGGCGGCGGAGCTGGGCGATTCACTGGCGCAGTTCGACGGGCTTGAGATTAATTACCGGTTGGGCGGCCATGACGAACGCGATTTCCGCGAAACCGACCTGGTTGTAATCAATCCCGCCGTGCCGGATACCTCCCCGTTTCTGCAGGCGGCCGTGTCCGCGGGCGTGCCACTGACGACCGAGATTAATCTGTTCGTGGAACGCTGCCGGGCGCGCTGCGTCGGAGTAACCGGGTCGGTTGGCAAGAGCACCGTCACGGCCATGGTGGGGCATGTGCTGAGGGAAGGGATCGAGGGATCGAGGGATCAAGGGATCAGGGGATCAAGGGATCTAGGGATCGACAGTGAGGGGTCTTGCTCCGCTTTTGATGCTTCTGGTGGCGGCCGTCGCGTGTGGGTGGGGGGCAACATCGGGCGCTCGCTGCTGGAGGTGCTGGAGGAGATTCGGACTGAGGACATAGTCGTCCTCGAGCTCTCCAGCTTTCAGTTGCAGCGCACGCCGCTGGTGGCTTGGAGCCCGCATATCGCCGTTCTGACGAACATCTCGCCCAATCATTTGGACTGGCACGGCAACTTCGCCGGCTACCTGGCCGCGAAGCTCAATATCGTGCGCTTTCAGGATCCGGCGCGGGACGCGGTCGTTATCGGCGATGATCCCGAATTGCAGCGGCATTTCGATCGGCTATTTGGCGATCTGTCCGGCGTGTGGCGCTATGGACTGCACGGCGACGACCCCATCGCGGTCTGCCAGTCCACCGCCGCCGTTGATTGCGACGATCGCCGCTTGCGCTGGCCGGACACGCGGCTGGCTGTGCCGGGCCGGCACAACCGGCTCAACGCGGCGGCCGCCTTGACGGTGGCGCACCTGCTGGGAATCGAGCCGCAACGCTCCCGCGCGGCCTTGGCCACGTTTGAAGCCTTGCCGGACCGGCTGCAACGCGTGGGGGAGATCGACGGCGTCACGTACTACAACGACTCAAAGTCGACCACGCCGACCGCGGCGGCCACGGCGATGCAAGCCATTGATGGGCCGCTGTTGATGATCCTTGGCGGTTACGACAAGGGCAGCGACTTTGGGGAGTTTGCGCGGGCGGCCGCAATTCGTTTGAAGTACGCCGCCTGCATCGGTCAGACTGGCAAGCAGATTGCGGAGCTGATCCGGACGGCAGGGGGGCAGGCCGAATACTGCGGCGACCTGGCGAGCGCGGTAAGCGCCTGTCGGGCGCAAGCGGCCGCCGGTGACACGGTGCTGCTGTCGCCGGCCTGCGCCTCCTGGGATCAGTTCAAAGACTACCGGGCGCGCGGCGCGGCGTTCAGCCGCTTGATCCGCGGGGGCGCCGACTGACGGCGTGAACGCCAGCCGAGCCTGAATTTAAATTCGTTCAACCCTGTCCGGCATGCCCGCGTTTAGGGCTCTACTAGCAACTTGAACTCGGTCATTTTGCCCTGCGTACTGAACACGATCTGCAGTCTCCGTTCGCCGCGCTCGAATTGCGCCACGAACGTGACGGCTCGGAGCCCGAGTATGGAAGTAAGCTTGCCCTGGTCGACCGATTTGAACTCGCCCAGTTTGGTTCGCAGGTCGGCCCACAATTGGCGAGCCTTTTGCTCGCTCAAACTCGCACGCAACTGATCGTCGCCGGCTTCGACGAAACCCCGGTAGTCGCCGTCGATCAGCTTCTGCAAGATAGTGCGGGCCTGCTCAACGATCTTGGTGTCATCCTTCGGAGGCACCAGCTTCTCGCGCTTCTGGCGCCCTTCGCCGGCCGCCTTCTCATCATCTTCCATACGCGCCAGCCGGTCGCGGGCACTCTGCGCCGCCGCGCTATCCGGATAGCCTTTGATGACCTTCTCAAAGTACTCGCGCGACTTGTCGAACATCTCGGCCCGGGCAAACCGATCTCCCAGATCGTACCAGCGCTCGGCCTGTTCGCTGGCCTCCGATTTGGCGATCGCCTCCTGTATTCGCGGGTCGTTCTCGATGCGGTCCAGGGCTTCCTGAGCCGCCTCGGCGGCCTCGGTGTCGGAGAACTCCTCGACCACTGAGTTGTAGAGCCGCCGGGCAATAGAATACTGCCCGAATTCCATGCACTCTGCCGCACTGTCGTTGCGCACCTGGCCGCGCGCGTTATCGAGCGCCTTGAGAATGATGGCCTTGGTGTAGTTTTCGCTTTGCATGCGCCCGATTTCGCGCTCGACGTTTTCCTTGATTTCACGGAAATCCTTGCCCGGTTCTACCCCCTGGCCGCCGCGGGGGGATCGCCGGGCGCCCGAGCGGGTGGAGCGCGAGGAGCGCCGGCGACCGCGTTTGTCGCCGCCGTCGCCCAGCCCGGTCAGACGGACGCTCAACTCGGCCAACTTGGCAGCGGCGTCCTCGTATTTTTCCTCCTTGAAGTCCTGCTGGGCGGATTCGAGCTGTCTGTGGGCCCCCAAGCTGATCTGCCGCAGCAGCTCTTCAGCTTGCTCTTCCAACGCGCTGTCCTCCCGGTCGCGGAAGAATTCCTTCAGGGCCGTGCCCAGCGTGTAAGCGCGGCCGAACTCGCCCTGTTCAATGAAATTGCTGACTTTCTGGATGTTTTTCTGCAGTAGCTCCTCGGTGGCGGCCAGCGTCGGCGTCTTCGCAAGCACCGTCTGAATCTTCTCTTCCAGTTTCTCTCGCGGATCCGTTGCGTCGAACCGGGCATAGGCCACACGCCGGTGCGTGTCGATGATGTAGGCTACTCCTGGGGCAGGAAAGCGCCAGATTCGCCGGTAGTCCCGAAAAGTCCCCATCGTCGGACTAAGCTGCAGAAGGCCGAACTTCGGCTTTCGCTCCTTAGCCACCTTCTCCATGACTTTCTTGTGCTGGCGGGTAAGGCCGAGGATCGTTACGCCCCGCGGGCCGTACTTTTCCTCCAGCTCGTCGAGCGTCGAGAAGAAATCCAGCGACGCGCTGTCCAGGCTGCTCCAATAGTACAGCACGAGGATGCGGTGCGGGTAAAGTTCGAATAACGAAATGAGGTCTTTCTCCGATGTGGCGTGCTCGCTTTTGGGAAGTTTCAGGTCCGGGGCCTCTTCGCCCACTTGCTGGGCGAAAGCGGCGCCCGCCAGCAGGATACATAAGCCGCACGCGGCCGTTTGCAGGTAGCGATGCATTACCAAGTCCTCCTTCGCAAGCCGGGGCGCGCCGTCGGAGTCCCGCCGCCAGGCGGATCGCGCCGCCGCGGCGCCGCTGGCGCCGCGATCCGAGGCGCAGTCTAGCGAGAGGCGCTTGGCCCTGCAAAGCCCCCTGGGGCGAGCCCGGGCGAACGGTCCCGCGCCGGGCATCCACGGAAGATTGCGGGCGCTAGCTTGCCCCGAAAAAAATCGAGGGGCCGCTTGTTCCTGTTGCGCTGGAGTTTATGCTTACACCCCGTGAGGCTGACGGGCCGTGCATAGGACGCCACGCAGATTTTCGCGGCATTCAGCTTGAAGTCATTAGCCTGTCAGGGCGGCGCGGTCTAAAAGCCGGTCCCGGCGCGAGAAGCCTAGTGTTTCTTATGACGACTCTACAGCAACGTCTTGGACGCCCGGCGCGCCGGTGGTTGCGGCATTTCTACTACAACCCGCGCCTATCCTTTTTGACGCGTGTGCTGCAGCCGGCGGGAAAGCACGAACAGCAAAGCTACTGGGACGCAGCCCTGTCCGGACACATGGTCGATTACCTCGGCGATACGCGGGCCGTGATTCAGAGCAATGCTATAGTTGTTGGCGTCTTGCGCGCCTACGGCCCGCCGTTGCGGCGCGTGCTCGATGTGGGATGCGCCGGCGGTACGCTGGCCTACGATCTGCCGGCGGACGTTGACTACCTGGGCATTGACATCAGCGCGGTCGCGATCGCCGATGCGCTGCAGCGCCGCAGGCAGCGCGCGGCCCGCCCCGGCCGCACCGAGTTCCAGCACAGCAGCATCGCAGATTTCCAGTTTGACGCGGGTAGCGAGTTTGACGCGATTGTCCTGAGCGAAGTCGTTTACTACCTCACCCCGCAAGTTGCATTGGAGCAAACGCTGCGCTATTCAGCGGCCCTATCCCCCGGTGGCGTGCTGGTGGTCTCAATGAAGCAGGACCCCAAATCGCTCCTGATCTTCCGGCAAATGGAACGCGCCTTGGTGTGGCTGGGAGGCGTTCTTTACCAGCCGAAGAGCGTCATAGACTTCCGCGTGCGGCCCAATGGCAAGAGCCCAGCTTTTCTGGTGGGCGCGTTCAGGCCGAAATCATAAGTCGCCGGAATCACCCGCCGTCAGTACGCCCACGAACGGGTCAATATCGAAGCAGTTGATGTGCCCGTCGTGGTCAAGGTCAGCCAGCGAAGCGTCGCAACCGGAATATTCCTCGGCGTACGCCGCGGGATCGACCAAAGCCAGCACGAATGGATCGATATCGAACACGTTGATCGAGCCGTCGCAGTTCACGTCGCCGAAGCGGAACGAGCCGAATTCATAGGCGCCCATGTCCACGCGCGGCTGGCCGTTGCCGTCGCCGTCCCAGATGCGCGTGCGCTCGTCTGCATCGGTCGCGCCCGCCTCGGGCGCGAAGCCGGGATCACCGGCGTCGATACAGGGCGACCCGCTCGCCAGCCGGTAATCGTTGTCGTGCCACGAGTGTGGGTCGCCGTCGGGCCCGTCGGCGTCCCGAAAAAGCGGATCGGCGTGGATATTACCCGTTCCGCTCCAGCCGCCCTGGACATCGCAGAAGGTGACCATTGGCGCGCCCCCGTCCAAGAAAATCTCGCTGGGCGTGTCGCCCCAAAGAATGCAGTTGGTCAGGCTTGGGGCGGATTCCTGGTTGCAGGCAAGACCGCCCCCGGTTCCGGCCGTGTTGCCGGTGATGGTGCAGTTGTTCAACACCGCGTTAGATTGGTACTCGCAGTACAGACCGCCACCGGACTCCGAGGCCGAATTATGAGCGATGATGCAATTGTTGAGGATCGGGTCGGATTCATAGCAGCGCATGCCGCCGCCCCGCGCGGTTGCGGTGTTGCCGAATATGTAGCAATTCGTCAGCACCGGGCTGGAGTCCGGTAGGCAATCCAGGCCCCCGCCGAAACGGGCTTGGTTGCCGCTAAGCGTACAGTTGATCATGTAGGCCGTCGCGTAGTGGCAATATACGCCCCCGCCGCAGTTACTGGACGTATTGCCGGCTATGAGGCAGTCGATCAGGGTGGGGGCGGAGTCGTAGCGGCTGTAAATACCGCCGGCGCTGTCGCCGCCGTCATTGTTGGAAATCGAGCAGTTCACCAGCAGCCCGTTGGAATGGTAGAAGTGCAGGCCGCCGCCGGCATACGTAGTGGAATTGCCCGAAATGACGCAGTTGATGAGGGTCGGATCGGAATCGTAGCAGTCCACACCCGCGCCAAAATCGCCGTTCGCATTGCCGCTGATAATGCAATCAACGAGCGTCACATTCGAATGGTCCGAACACCACACGCCGGCGCCATAAGCGCCGAGATTGTCCGCGACCGTGCAGTCCACCAGCGTGGCGTCTGAATAGGATTTGCACGCAACGCCGCCGCCGCAGTTGGCCAGGTTGTTGGCGATTACGCACCGGGTGAGCGTCGGGCGGCTGCCTTCGTCGCAGAAGAGGCCCCCTCCATTATTGGCCGTATTGTTTGTAATCGTACAGTCGACCAGGGTAGGGCTGGCCCCGCCGTAGCAGTAAATGGTGCCGGCGTCGCCGTCGGCGTGGCGGATCAAGAACCCGGCAACGATCGAATCCGCGCCTTCGCCGCTGTGGAAGTAGAACGCCCGCCCGGAATGCTCACAGTCGATCACGCAATCGCCCGGTTCGCCGCCCGCCGCGCGCAACGTGAGGGCTTTGCCGTACAGGTCGAGGTCGCGGTTGCCGGGGCCACTGTAGATTCCTTCGGCCACGAGCACCTCGTCGTGCTCCGCGGCCGCGTCGATTCCGGCCTGAATCGTGGCCTTTGGACCACAGCTCTGCCCGTCCCAGTACTCGCAACGTCCGTCCCAGGCGTCGCTGCCGAGGGTGGCGTTGACGTATATGGTGTCGGCCGGCGCAACAGCGGCCGTGAAAAGGACGACGAGAGAAATGATCCTCAGCATGCCTGACAGCTCCTTCCCGACAGCGGCAAAATCAGTTGGCTAGCAGCGGCGCGCGCCGACGGCGAATACTACAAGTCCAGTATAACACTGGCGCCGTTCCAGGCAAAAGTGATTTGTCTGCGCGACCAGACCGGTCAGTGCGGCCTGGGCGGGATGTTTGTTGCTGACCACCGGGACGCTAGTGGGGCGCCTGCGGCGATTGACCCCACATGAGCTTGCGTAGTGTGGCGCCGACTTGCTCGATGAGGTGTCCGCGATCGGCGTCCGTCAGCCGCCGGAACTCCGGTTGCCCCTGCTGTGTCTGATCCGCCCACTCGCGGGCGAATTGGCCGGAGCGCACTTCGGCGAGCACCTCGCGCATGGCTTGGCGTGTGGCGGCGCCGATCACGCGCGGGCCGCGGGTCAGGTCGCCGAAACGCGCGGTGTTTGAAATTCGCTCGCGCATTCCAGTGATCCCATGCTCGTAAATCAGGTCTGCGATCAGCTTGACCTCATGGCAGCATTCGAAGTACGCCAACTCGGGCGGATAACCAGCCTCAACCAACGTATCGAAGCCGGCCTTTATCAGACCCACCAAGCCACCGCACAGAACGGCTTGCTCGCCGAAGAGGTCAGTCTCCGTCTCGTCGGCAAACGTGGTCTTTAAGATTGCGGTCCGGTGGCAGCCCAGTCCCGCGGCCCAGCCGAGGGCCGTTTGTTGGGCGCGACCGGTCGCGTCCTGGTGAACGGCCACGAGCGCGGCGACACCCCGGCCGGCCAGGAACTCACTTCGAACCGCTCGGCCTTGTGCCTTTGGCGCGACGAGGACGACGTCGAGGTTTGGTGGGGGCGTAATGTGCCGGTAATGGATGTTGTAACCATGAATAAAGCCCAATGTCTGGTTTGGGCGGAGGTGGGGTGCGATCTGTTGGCGATAAATTTCAGGAGCAAGCTCGTCGGGTATTCCGAAGATCAGCAGGTCAGCGGTTTGAACGGCTTTGTCGATGGTTATGGGACTGAATCCCGCGGCTACGGCGCTATCGTGAGACGCGCCCGCTCTTTGTGCAACAACCACGTTCACGCCCGAATCGCGAAGATTCAAAGCATGTGCATGCCCCTGAGCCCCGAAGCCGAGGACAGCCACGTTGCATCCAGAAAGCAGTTCGGGGCGGGCGTCGGCCGTCAATGCGGGTATCTTATCAGTCTTTGTCATGGGCGGATTCCGAATCCTGAGCAGCTAACCAGTGGGCCACCATCGTGTCTTGTATGCTGTCCGGGCGTGTCTAGGCCCGGCGGACCTTGATTGTACGGAGATTGCGCAAGTTTTGGGCTTCCAGCAAACGCGATTAAGGATATGATGACGGGTTTCCGTGGTTTACTGCAGCCGATCTCCAGAAGCAGCAACCACGAGCCGTGTGTGTGAGGCTTTTTGGTAAGGAAAACTCATATGCGAGTATTAGAGGAGCTGAGGAAGAGCGGCGGTTGGCAGGCGCGGGTCCTGCCCATCGCTACGTTAGCGGTGGCCGTCGCCTTGGCCGGCGCTGCCTATGCCCAGCAGACAAACGCGAAACCGAACATGGGCGGTGGTGCGGCTGCAACAACGAAACCGGCTGCCGCCGGAAATGTTGAAGGGCAGGAGGCTGAAGGGCTCAAGCGCTTGATCCAACAAAAGATGCAGGAGCAGGGGCTGGACTCCAACGTCGCACGTCCACCGGCCTCGCCGTCGGTCCGGCAGCCGTCGCGGCCCGCCGCGCTGAGTCCGAAGCGCGTTCAATTGTCGAAAGAAGCTGTGCCGACCAACGGCCCGGCTGGGAACCGTGCGCCGGAAACTCAGCCTGCCAAAGGCTGCTCGGCGGGTGGAAAGGTTCAGGTTGACCTGACGCCGCCGCCCCCGGATCAGCCGCAGCCGCGCTGGTCAGTCGTGCAGGACACCATCGAGGTCCCGCCGCTGTGGAAGGGCAGCAAGGCCGAGTTCGTGTTTCAGGTGAGGAACGCGGGCGAGGGACCGCTGAACATACAACTGAAGGGGGGCTGAGGGTTGAAGATTGCCGGCCAGTTGGGCCGGACGATCGAGCCGGGTGCGACTGAAGAGATCCAAGTCACAGTCCCCGCTCAAACAGGCGACATCAACCGCAAGATCCGGGTGCAGACGAACGATCCGAACAACGCGAATGTGGAGTTGACCTGCAAAGGCAAAATACTCGTGCCCTTCCGCACCGATCCAGCCACGATCAATTTTGGCAAGATCGGGCGCGATTCGGGACCGGTAACCAAGACGGTCAACTTGACGCGCGGCGACGGCGGACCACTGAACCCGAAGATTGGAAAGATGGACTCTTCGCTATCGGCGGAGCTGCGTGAGATCGAACCCGGCGAAAAGTACGCACTCGACATCACCGTCAGTCCGCCGTGGCCGAATGACAAGCTGCGTGGCTCGGTGACCATCGAGACCGGGCTGGAGGAGGCCCCCACGGAGACGGTCCGCCTCTTCGGACAGGTCGATCCACGCCTCAAGACTGAGCCCAAGAGCTTCGTGCTGCCAGCGGACCCGCCGGAGGATCTCGACCTGCGCGTGGCCCTGGTGTGGGACGGCCCGCCCGGCAAGGCAATCGGTGCGACGGCCACGGACCAAACGCTCAAGGCGGAGTTGATCGAGGAAGACGGCAAGCAGTTCGTGTCGCTCCACGTGCCCGCCCATTACCAGCGTAAGCAGAAGATGGCCCTTTCGGTTAACGTGACCACGGACGATCCGGCGGTGAGCAGCCTGCGCATCCCCATCTCGGCGACTGGGGCGGCCGCAGATAAGGAAATTGCCCAACCGGCCAGGCTCGCGCCGGTGGCCAAGCCGGGGAACGCCGCGACGCCCGGTCCGGAGTTGCAGCAGCCGGCGAGCCGGCCGGCGCACCTGCAGGCGCCCAGCCATTAGCGGCCTTTGCAGGCCGGCTTGTTCATGAGAGCAAGCCGGCCTTGCGCGTATTTGGCCTAGCCGCGACCGCAGTGAACAGAAGCACTGCGGTCGCGCTCTTTAAGCTGCCGCCGGACCGATCGCCGGGGCTAACGCGCGATCACGCTAATGCTCTTTCCAGCGAGTTCGAGCAGGCGCTCGCGCTCAAGGATCAGCGTCTTGCCGGCTTCGATGACCAGCCCCCTGGCGCGAGCACGTTTCAAATTCTCGATGGTGCGCGGCCCGATGGTGGGTACGTCAAAGCGCATGTCCTGATTCGGTTTGGCGACTTTGACGAGCGTCCAACCGCCCTGTGGACAAAGCTGCCCGGCACGCTCGATCAGCCGATCGGTGCCCTCGATCGCTTCAACGGCAATGATCTCACGTTCCTTGACCGCGACCGACTGGCCGATATCCAGCCGCGCGATCTCCTTGGCTATGGGCCAGGCGAAGTCGGCCGCCTCCAGCACGGCGGCCGGTGGTGGGAACGGCGTCAGTACGCCAAGCGGCGCCAGGGCCTGGCGGCAGTAGGTGGTTGAATCGATCAAAGTCAGACCCTTACGTTGCATCTCCTCCGCGACCGCCGCGAGCAGACTGTCGTTGCGCTTGTCGGGGGCGTGGAAGTACCACAAGCGTATGCTGGTGAGGTCGGGCAGGTACTGCAAGTATTGCAGCCAGCGTGGCCCGGCGAACATCTGCGTCTTACGCACGCGGCCGGCCATGATAACTTCGCGGCAGCCGGCGCGGCGCAAGGCACGAATCCAGCGCCCGACTTGGACGAACCCGCGCCAGCAAAAGCGCTCGGCCAGATCGCGCAACTCGGCGTCGGCGGCTCCGCGCAAGGCGACGATGGCGACCGGGCGGCCGGCAGCACGGGCGCCGCGGGCCACCAATTTGGGGAATTCGCCCTCACCGGCGATAAGCCCCAGCGGCGACCGGGATGTAGCGAGCGACGACTCCATGATCGTCACGTCAGATGCGCCTCCGAGCAAGCATTTCAGGCCGACAGCAAACTAGAGCGCTGGTTAATCGACACCAGAGCACCACGCGCCGCCCGCCATTATACCGCCTGGCAGGCAGTAAAAGTGGATGCGGAGGTTAATTTACCCGTTGTGTCCGTTACCCGATTCCACTACAATTCGTGGAGACAGCTTGGTGAGCCGCTACCTACGGAGTCTGACGAAAGGCCGTCCGCATGACTGCCGAGGCCTCGGCACTATCCAGCAGTGTACTGATGCTGAACCGCCTGTACATGGCGGTGCGCGTGATCAGTGCGCGTCGGGCGCTGACGCTGCTGTATCAGGATTCGGCCGAGGTGGTCGCAGTCGAGGACGGGCAGTTTCTGTCGTACGACTTCGACGATTGGGTGGAGGTCAGCCGGGCCAAGCGGCGGTTTGAGCCGGAACAGCATGATTGGGTGCGCACGGTTCACTTTCAGATCGCGGTGCCAAAGATCGTGCGCCTGCTGGTCTACGACCGCTTGCCGCGCACCAGCGTTAAGCTCAATCGGCGCAACCTCTTTGCGCGTGACCAAAACCGCTGCCAATATTGCGGTAAGCGTTTCCCAAGCAGCGAGCTGAGCTTGGACCACGTCGTGCCGCGCTCCCGCGGCGGCGGCAACACTTGGGAGAACATCGTCTGTGCCTGTGTGCGCTGCAATGTGCGCAAGGGCGGTCGCACGCCGAGCGAGGCCAGCATGAAGCTCATCGCCGTGCCGCGCAGGCCGCATCGCTCGCCGGTCCTGACGATCAAACTATCCGATTCGCGTTACGCGAGTTGGAAGCAGTTCCTGGATTTCGCGTACTGGGACGTGGAGCTGAAGTAAGCGTTCGTGAGCGCCCAGCCGCCCAAGCGCCCGGCAGCGAAGCCGAACTTTCTGCCGATCTTAGCGTTCAGTGTCGCTCGCGCTGCGCCCACATGCGGACGGGAGCGCGAGGCGCGAAACCGGCGTTGACCAGGTAGCGCTGCGAGATTATGGTCCGCACACCTGGAAGAGGTAAAGCTCCTGGCGGAGGTAGCGAGACGATGCCCTTCGAGCAGTGGTCCGAGACGGTGATTCTGGCGGAGTTGGCCGATGATCCGCAGTTCACGGATGACCTGAGCGCGATCATCGAACAGTGCACGGACAACGCCCGGAACGACGTGCTGCTCAGTTTCGCCCACGTGGGCTACCTGAACTCCTCCAACATCGCCAAGCTGCTGAAATTGCGCAAGCTGGTCACCGTGACGAACCAGCGCAAGCTCAAGCTGTGCGGGATTAACACGCGCGTCTGGGGGGTGTTCCTGGTGACCGGGCTGGATCACATCTTTGAATTCGTGGATGACGTGCCCAGCGGATTGGCGGCCCTGCAGATCGAGCACTGAACGCCGCCGTTGCGGTTAACGCTTCTCTTTCTCCTGGTCTGCGTCTTGTTCGCCGGATGACAAACTCCCGACAAACCGCTCAGACAGAGCGGCATCCGTGGCGGTCCCGTCTCCCGGCAGCGCGGTGCGGCGCGACGAGGACGACTTCACGTGAGCCTGGATACGTTGTTTAGCGTTGCGCATCTTCAGCGGCCGACTGGGTCTATGGCCTGAATGTCGAACGCGAAATCGGGTAACATCGGCGTCTACATTGAAAAGAGTTGCGGTGCGTCTAGGCTTACTTTGAGCCGGTCCGCGTCAGGCAGCGCGGAGGACAGGGATGAACCCAGACAAAATCAAGACCGCGACGCCGTCCCGGAGCGGACCCGCCGAAAAGGTCTTTACCGCAGCAGAAGCCAACGCCGCCCTTGTCCTGGTGCAGAAGGTCGTCCAGGACCTGGTCAAGAAATACAGGCATCTGCTGAGCCTGCGCGACAAGCGCCATCGCTTGGCAAACTCAGTGGGTAACGCGGAACAGATCGAGACGTTAAACGCGCAGATCGAGTACACGACTGCGGCGCTGAATGAATTGCACGCCGAACTGATCGGCATTGGTTGCGTGCTCAAGGATTGGTCCGAAGGGCTGGTTGATTTCCCCGCCATGCACCGCGGGCGCCGGGTGTGGCTGTGCTGGCGGCTGGGTGAGCAGCGCGTCACGCATTGGCACGATCTGCACGGCGGCTACGTCGGCCGTCAGCCGATCGGCCCGGATTTCGACTGAGCGGGGAGTGTCAGGAAGCCGCTTTCGGGGGTGGCGGCGTTTTGTGTGCCACGCCGTTTCGTTCGCTTTCGTAGGCCCGGATCTTGTCCACGCGGCGCTGATGCCGCCCACCCTCGAATTCTGTGTCGAGCCACACGCGAACGATGCTCTGCATGAGAGCATCACCCACCAGGTCCGCCGGCAGGCAGAGCACATTGGCGTCGTTATGACGGCGCGACATCTGCGCGGTCAGGTCGTCATGGCATAGCGCGGCGCGGATGCCCGTAACCTTGTTCGCCGTGATGGACATCCCGATGCCACTGCCGCAAAACAGAATGCCCCGATCGGCCCGGCCCTCGGCCACATCATGCGCCACTGCCAGCGCGATATCGGGGTAGTCGCAGGTCTCGCCGGATTGGCCGCCATGATCTTCCAGCTTTATGCCCATTTCCAGCAGCAGGGCCTTGATGCGCTGTTTAGCTTCGTGTCCGCGATGGTCGCTACCAATTGCGATCCTCATCCAGGAACTCCTTGAGCCGGGCTTCGATGGCCCGCTCCAGACGGTCGGCCGTCTTCGAATATTCTTCCGGACCGCCCCCCATGGGGTCGGTTATGGCCCCACGCGGATCCAGTAACTGGACCACGTCCGCCGCGCCGGGCGCCAGGTCCAGCACCATGGCACGGTGCTCGGGCGTCATGACGTAAATTCGCTCAGCCTGCTGGATCAGCTCGATCGTCAACGGTTGCGAGCGATGCGCGCTCAAATCCATCCCGCGACGCCTCATTTCCAGCAGCGCGCCGGGCGACGCTTCGCACCCGGGGCAGGCCGCTGTTCCGGCCGAAAGCACTTCGTAACCGGCGGCGGGCAGGTCCTCCGGCGACATCCCCAAGCTTTCGGCTAGCTTATGCCGGAACATGTATTCGGCCATGGGTGAGCGGCACGAATTACCGCTGCAGACCATGAGAATGACACTGCGCGAGAGCCGCCGCAACGTGCGCTCCTCGATGGGGCCGGCGCGCTGCACGCTCCACTGATGATCGTGGACGTTGATTACGGTTGAGGCCGCCCCCAACTTAGTGCTCCCCGCGTTCAACGCATACTCGACCTGGCCTTCCAAGTTGTTGTAGGCCGCTTCGAATTCCGTGGGCGGGATCTGCCCGCGGGCGTTGGCACTGGTCGCCACGACCGGGACGTCGACCTGGGCGATCAGCTCCAAAGCCGCCGGGTGGTCCGGGCAACGCAACCCCACGCGCCCCTCATAGTACAGCTCCCGCTGCTGCTCCCGCGGACACACGCGGAAAATCTCCGCCCGCTCCGGTGCAGCCTCCTGAACCACCATCGTAAGCGGCCCCGGCCAGCACTTTCGCGACAGCCGCCGTAGTAGAGCCGACGAGCCCGTCAGATACTTGCCCGCGTCAGCCTTGCGGCCTAGATGCACGGTGAAGGGCCGCTGGCTAACGGCCGATTTCTTCAGCTCTCGCAAGCGTCGCAAGGCATCCGGCTTAGCCGCGTTAGCAGCGACCCCATAGACCGTTTCGGTCGGGAAAAGCACGAGGGCCCCTTCGCGCAAGGCCGCGGCCGCTTCCGCGATCGAAGCTCCGTAAGTACCCGGTTGTATGGTGCTAATGACCTTCGTATGCATTTGGGGGTCCCGCTGCCGGATGAAATTGTCCGGGCATGTACGGCGCGTGTCAAGTTTACCGGTCATGGCGCGGCCCGGCCGGCCAAGCTATCGCTCAGCCGGAAGCCGCCCTTTGATGTTATTCCGAGTCGCGAGGTGGTCGAGGTGCACGGCCGACTTCGCCGTAGCGGAGAACCGGCCCACCCACTTGTAGGTTGGACAGCGTGATGACCGGCCGTGACGGCTTTTCAGCCGCAGTTTTTGTTAGCGAACGCCTCAGCCGCGCGACGCTCGCATTCCTCGGGCGAAACGTCCTCGATATGCGTGCTGATTGACCACCGGTGGCCGTATGGATCGACCAACGTGCCAAATCGGTCGCCCCAGAATTGGTCCTGCACGGGCATTAGCGATTGCGCGCCGGCCGCGATGGCCTGCTGGAAAACGGCGTCGACGTCAGGCACGTACAGGTGAATGGTGGTCGCTGTGCCGCCTAGCGACTCCGGGCCGCGTGACCCCATCTCCGGGAATTCATCGCTCAGGAAGATGATCGAATCGCCGATCTTCAACTCGGCGTGCACAACCGACTTGCCGTCGGGTCCGCGCATCCGGCATATCTCTTCGGCGCCAAAAGCACGGCGATAGAAGTCGATGGCCTCAGCCGCCTTACGCACGACCAGCGACGGCGTGACGGTATGAAACCCCTCGGGTACAGCGTTCACTTTCTCCGGCACGTTCTGCCTCCTTGGTTGGTGTGGCCTGGTTCTAAAGAGATTCTAAAGCGGCCGGCGCGCTCTGAGTCAACATGAACTTCTATTCAGACCGCGGCCGTTCACCATCAGACGGCGGTTCACCATATCAGGTGGAACGTTGGCAATTGCGGAGCTGCTCTTCCAGCTTGGCGATACGCTTTTCCTGCTCCTTGACTCGGCTATTGAGATCCGGCAGGCGTTGCACGTATGCAATCTGGCGCCGCATTTCGCGAATCGGGATCGCCGGCTGGCCCAGCACCGTTTCGCCATCCGGCACGCTGTTCGTCACGCCGGCTCTGGCGCCGACCGTCGCGTTGTCGCCAATCCGAATGTGACCCACCACACCGGCCTGGCCGGCCATCGTCACGTGCCTCCCGACCGTAGCCGATCCTGCTATCCCCACCTGGGCCACAAACAGGCAGTCTGCGCCGATCTGGGCGCCATGCCCGATGGCGATCAGATTACTGAATTTGGTGCCGGACCCGATCCGGGTGCAACCCAGCGTGGCACGATCAATCGAGCAATTCGATCCGATTTCCACGTCATCGCCAATCTCGACCGTGCCGATCTGCGGAATTTTGATCCACTTGCCGCCCACCGGTGCGTACCCCAGACCGTCGTTACCGATCACGGTGTTGGAATGCACCGTCACCCGGTTACCCAGCACCGTGTCCTCATATAGCACGACGTTCGGATACAGCAGTACGTTGTGTCCGATCCGGCAGCGCGGCCCAATGTAGCAGCCGGGGTAAATGACCGCGTTGTCCCCGACGGTCACGTCCTCCGCGATCGTCACGCCCGGGTGTATTTGGGCGTTCGCCCCGATCTTCGCACTGGCGGCAATGTTCGGCGAGCCCGCGTCGCGGGGCGGCGGAGAGTGCTTGCGATAGCCGTGCAGCTCAATAATGAGAATGGTAATCGCGGCGTATGGGTCGTCCACGCGAATCAGATTGAGACCGTTGCGGGCCGTGACGTCCGGCCGCACGACGACGGCCGCGGCCCGGGTAGTCGCGAGCAGCTTCTCGTATTTCGGGTTCGCCAGGAATGAGATTTCGCTCTCGCCCGCGTCCTCCAAGGTGGCGACGCCGATGATGTGGCGCGACGGGTCGCCCTCAAGCCGCGGCTGCATGCCATGGCGTTCTAGTGCGGCGCAGGCCTCGATAAGCGTCGTTTCCATTCCTCCACTCGGCTGGGGCGTGACCGCCACGTTGACACTGTTGAAGCTATTGAGCGGCATTCTACGGGTTCGGCCCCGCGGGGTCAAAAATTGCCGCCGGGCCGGTGAGCTGGCTTGGCCCCCGGCTCGGCGAAGCTTTCGGTGCCTTATCAGACCAGCCCGGCCATGTGGCGGACTGGCAAGCCCCGCAGGTACGACATGCCGCGCTCCCGGTCTACTTCGCTTTCGAAGGTACGAGCTCGAAGTCGCGCGCGAGTATCGGCGTGTCGTTGCCGACCGCGAAGAGCTTGGCAGTGAACTGTGAGCCGCCGTTGTTCCTGAGCTTCGCGACCGGTACGCGCAGCACCTCGCCGCGCTGGCCCAAACTGGGCGACCAGATGAACTCGTGCTCGGCGATGTATTCGCCGCCTTCGCGCGGCGATACCGCCATCCGGAAGCAGTTACGGTCGCAAGATTTGGGCAGCCCGCGCGTGACGACCAACAGCTCGTCGAGATCGTCCGGCACCTTCTTGAGCTGCTCGTACTCGCCCTCGTAGTACTCGCCCGCCACGACCAGGCAATCGCTTCCCAACTTGACGCGGATCGTCTGCGGAGCAAGCTTGCGGTAGAACGCGGTCGCGATTTCCTGGGC
>JAGPEO010000040.1 GCA_018056925.1 Phycisphaerae bacterium | reverse complement strand
AGGGCGGCGACGCTACGGCGTGGGGGTCACCGAGACGGTCTCTGAGATCTCAACTGACGCTACAGCGCTCCGAAAGCCCTCCACCGCGGGCGATTCGAGGATGCGTATGACGGTGACCAGCAGCGGCGCGCCCTGGCGGAAGTCGGCGAGCTGCGAGGCGGACAGCGCCTGCGTCCCGGTATCGGTGAACGGCCCAAACGTCACCGTCCGCTCCGCGCCGAATAGCACCTGCGTCAGCCTGATCTCCACATCCAGCGCGGGGTCAGAATTCGTCCAAGCCACCGTGAAGCCGGAAAGCGACGCCGTTCCGCCCGCCGGCGGCTGCACGATCGAGAACCCCGGCGGCGGCTGCAGAAGCGTGTTGCTTACGCCGCGCGTCGGTTCGCGGACAGTCACGGTGTACTCGCCCGCGGCCGACAGCGTAGCGCGATAAACGCCTGCGACATCGGGGCCGATCAGCGACCGGCCATTGATCGCGACTTCCTGCCCTTGCCGCAGCCGCACGATGCGATGCAAGAGGTCAGTTATCACGGCGGTGGCCTCGGCGGTGCCGCCGGACGCATTGATCCGCAGATCGAGAAAGGCCTCGTCCAGCGGCACGTATCCGGCAACGGCCCCGGGGTCGCCGGGATGGTCAATGTTTATCGTGCATGACCCGCCCGTACAGAAGCCGGTCGCCAACAGCGCCAATAGGCCGGACTTCAGCAGCACAGTCGTCCTCGACGCACAGCAGTTTGTCAGCGTGCTCACTTGGCGCTCCTTCGGGTTTTCGCAATAGCGACTACGGTGCAATCTCAACCGTGAAGACGGTCGCGTCGCTGGTGGCCGGGTTGTCCGAGTCAATGACACTGATTGTAAACGTGCTGGTTCCGGGTGCAGTTGGCGTTCCGGATATCACGCCCGTCACGATGTTCAAACGCAGCCCGCCCGGCAACAGGCCGTCGCTGACGGCCCACCGATAGGGCGGCTGGCCATTCTCGGCGACCACTGCTTGGCTGTAAGGGACGCCTACTTGGCCGGGCGGCAAGTCGCTGGTGACGATCTGAATGGCCTGGTTCTTTATGGTGAAAAAGTCAGTGTCGGTAGCGGTTTGCTGCGGCTGGCCGCTGTCGCTGACGCGCACGTCGACACGCAATGCCGCATGAGGCGTCAGCGGCACACCGGAAATCGTGCCCGTCTCGGATTTGATGCCCAGGCCGGCCGGCAAGCCAATCGCCTCAAACGTGTAGGGCGGTACGCCACCCTCCACAGCCGGCGTGGCCGCATACGGCTCTAACACCCGTCCGTCCGGCAGGTTCGCGGTGATCCGCAGGCGCGGCAGGATGGTTATGGCGTAGTTCTGCGTGCCGGTTCGCGCGGGGAAGGACGAATCGCGCACGCGCACCGTGAAGGCGTAGTCGCCGGGCTGTGTGGGCGTGCCGACCAGCGCGCCGCCGTCGTCCAGAATGAGCCCCGGCGGCAGTTCGCCCTGGCTGATGGACCAGCGCAACGGCGGGCGGCCCTCGCTAACCAGTTGTTCCCCGTAGTCCCAGCCCTCAACGCCGTTCTCCAATTCCACCGGCGCCAGCTCGAGCCGAGGGGCAGGGCAGGAACACAGTAGCAGCGCCGGCATCAACAGCCAGAACCGCACAAGGGGTTTCGCGAGCGCTTTCATATCCGGCTCTCAATACGTGTCGCGGGCCGCGACTTCGAAACGCCTGAGCTCATGCCGCATTATACTGGCAGTGGTCAACCGCCGCGGGTGGGTGCATGCTTGGGTGCCATGCCCAAGCTGTAAGCGCGGGCATGCCTGTACCTGCTGTTCGGCGGGCGGCTGTTGGCGGCAGGGAGGTGGAGGGGGTTGAGAAGTAGCTTCTTCGGTGGGCGGCGAAGCGGTATACTGCTGGTGACATCGTCGAGGTGTTATGGAACCGCGCAAATTCTCAATTTCCCGCGCATTTACGTTAATCGAGCTGCTGGTGTCGGTGGCGATCATTGCCCTGCTGATCGGCATTCTCCTGCCGTCGCTCAGCGCCGCCCGCCGCCAAGGAATTGCGACCAAGTGCCGCGCAAACCTGCACGTTCTGGGACACGGCCTCGTCCTGTACTCGAACGATCACGGGGACGCCATGGTGCCCAGCCGCCTGCCGAAATGGGAAGGCGACGACTGCAATCCCTGGGCCGCGATTCACGGGCGGCGCAAGTTCCGCCCGACCTTCGTCGCCATGATGAGCCTCGGCGTCGGCGTGCCGCCCTTCGAAGATCCGCAGGCCTGCCGCAACACCCGCGACAAGTTCGGCGAAAAGGGCGACCGCCAGAACTATTCTTACGGAACTTACGTCTGTCCGGCCGTCCCTGAGTGGACCGACGAACGCAACGGCTCCTACGGCTACAACTACCACTTCCTGGGCAACTCGCGGCTGCGCAATGAAGGCGTCGCTAAATCACCGTACAAGAACTGGCCGGTGCAACTGTCCTCGATCCGGTACCCCGGCAGCACGGTGGCCGTGGCCGACGGGATGGGCACGGCGGCGCACTTCGCGCCATGGGAGCGCCTGGAGTACAGCAACAACGCCGCGTCTGACGATCCGTACACGGTCCGGCGTTTGGGCAACGAAGGCTTCAATCTCGATCCGCCGCGGGTCAATCCCGATGAGGAAAACGGCGAAATGGCCGACATACCCCACGCGCGCAGCGCCGCAGACCCGCGGCACTCCGGGCGGACCAACGTCCTATGGGTAGACGGGCACGTGAGCTGCGAAACCCTTGAGCAGCTCGGCTACGAGATTAACCCAAACGGCAGCGTGGCGCTGGGGGACGACCTGGTAAATTCCACCGCCAACAACAGCAAATGGACCGGCAACGGCAAGGACCTGCCCTGGACGTTCGACTGGGAGCCCTGAGCGCCGCGTGAGTGTGCCATGAAGCGTCCCGTGTGCTACTGCATGAAGCCGCAGCTTCAAGCAGTGCCGCGATGACGTGATAAGGTGATAGGGTGATAGAGTGATAAAGGACCGTCCGCGGGAATCCCTTTATCACTCTATCACTTTATCACTCTGCCCCCCGCGCGCGGGTCGCCGCAAGACACCCATAAGACGCCAGACAGGGCGAACGACACCTTCGGCCGTTCGCCCTGGCTGGAGTTATGGACTCAGATTCGTGACCTACAGCCGCTCGGCAATGCTCTTACCCTGCATGAATAGCAGCAGGTAATCGCGCCCGCCGGCCTTGCTGTCGGTGCCGCTCATGTTGAAGCCGCCGAAGGGCTGCACGTCGACCAGCGCGCCGGTGCACTTGCGATTGAAGTACAGGTTGCCCACGTGGAATTCGTGGCGGGCGCGCTCCAGGCGGAAGCGGTCGTTGGAGTACAGGGCGCCGGTCAGGCCGAAACGCGTGCCATTCACGATCGCCAGGCCATCATCGAAGTCCTTGGCTTTGATGACCGCCAGCACCGGCCCGAAGATTTCCTCCTGGGCGATGCGGGCGTTGCGGTCGACGTCGGCGATGATCGTCGGCGGAACGAAGTAGCCGCCGGCCGGCACGCTGGTCCCGCCCAGCACCTGCCGCCCTTCCTTCTTGCCGATCGCGATGTAATCGTTGATCTTCTTGAAAGAGGCGTCGTCGATCACCGCCCCCATGTAGAGGTTCTCTTCGCTGGTCGTATCGCCGATGGTGAGCTTCTTGGCCCGCTCGACCACGCGCTCGAGCACCGCGTCGTAGACGTCCTGGTGCAGGATGGCCCGCGAGCAGGCCGAGCACTTCTGCCCCTGGAAACCGAAGGCGGAGGCGACGATGCCCTCGGCCGCGGCTTCCACGTCGGCGGTTTCATCGACCAGGATGCAATCCTTGCCGCCCATCTCCAGCACGGAGCGCTTCAGCCAGATCTGGTCTTTGCCGACCATGCCGCACTTCTGGAAGATGTTGAGCCCGACTTCCATGGAGCCGGTGAACGAGACGAAGCGCGTCTTGGGATGCTCGACCAGGTAGTCGCCGATTTCGCCGCCCGAGCCGGGGCAGAAATTGAGCACGCCCGGCGGCAGCCCGGCCTCTTCGAATATCTCAACCATCTTGGCCGCGATGACCGGCGAAGTGCTGGCCGGCTTGAGCACCACCGTGTTGCCCGTCACGATCGCGGCCGACGTCATGCCGGTGCAGATCGCCAACGGGAAGTTCCACGGCGGAATCACCACGCCCACCCCCAGTGGCATGTAGAGCAACTCGTTGTCTTCGCCCGGATACGGCGTCACCGGCTGCGGACCACCCAGCCGGACCATCTCGCGCCCGTAGAACTCAAGGAAGTCGATGGCCTCGCAGGCGTCGGCGTAGGCTTCGATCCAGCTCTTGGACACTTCAAAGCACATCCAGGCGGCCACTTCGTAGACGCGGCGGCGCATGATGGCCGCGGCTTTGAACAGGATGCGCGCCCGCGTTTCGGGGTCGACGCGGCTCCAGGTGGGGAAAGTTTTGAGCGCGGCCTCCATGGCCTGGGCGGCCTGCTCACGGCCGGCTTTTGAAACGTGGCCGACGACGGTTTCGTGGCGGGCCGGCATGACGGAGGCGATTTTCTTTTCGGTTTCGATCTTTTTGCCCCCGATGCGGAGCGGGTAAGTGCGGCCAAGCTGCTGGCGCACTTGCTGGAGGGCGGCGAGCATCTGCTGGCGCGGGCCGGGTTCGGTGAAATTAACGTATGGTTCGGGGCGATAGGGTACCAACATGGCAGCGACTCCCTTCAAAACAGTGACTACGACTAGTTCGTTTGTCCACCGCCCCCGCCGGGCGGGGTACAACCGGTCGCACCCGCTGAGGCGCAAACTCACATTGTAGCACAAAAACGCGGCGGGCCAAACCGCGGCGCGCCGGCGGTCGCGTGTGCCGAGCCACTTCGACGCATCCGTTGGCACTCGCGCATCCCGGTCGAAGGAGCTTCGAGCTTGGCGGACGGTTTTGGCCTCAACGTCCCCGGCATATTCGCCGACGTTGTGTAAGAGATGGCTTGACAAGAGGAGGGCGGATAAGATCTTAGGTGTTGTACGAGACGCGAGCCCATGGCGGCACAGCCCGTATTCAAGCTGGACCTGTCGGAGCGATTTCCGCACTTGCCCCGCGCGCCGATAGTCGAGGCGGTCATTCACTGGCGCGCCCGCAGCGAACAAAGGCTTGCGCGTGAAGACCTGCGGCGCGAACTGACGTCGGCGCTTCCAGACTATCCGACGATCAAGACGCAGCATGAGCTACACTTTGAATCCGCACTCGGTCCCGACGGCGCCGCCGTCTCGAGCCGCGACGAATGGCATGGCTTCCGCCTGGAATCCACGGACGGGCGGTACATCGCGCAATTCACCCGCGGTGGCTTCGTTTTCAGTCGGGTAACCCCTTATGAAAACTGGGACCGTTTTGCCGCCGAAGCCAAACGCCTATGGCAGATCCATGTGAGCTTGGCCAAACCGTCCGAGATCGAGCGCCTGGGCGTGCGATTCATCAACCGGATTGTGCCTGTGGACCTCAGCAGGCTGGACGACATCCTGGTGCTGCCGCCACAAACGCCGCCCGGCCTGCCGCTGCCGATCGATGAGTTCCTGCAGCGTAGCCTCTTCGACGTCCCTGGCCATCCGTACCGCGTCAATGTCATCCAGACGACGCAGCCGCCCATACCGCCCGAAACCGATACCCTCGGTCTTATTCTGGACATCGATGTGTTCACGACGGCTAGCATCCCCCTGAACGACGCGCTGGCCGATACGCGCCTGGCTGAAATGCGCTGGCTGAAGAACAAGGTTTTCTTCTCGCTGATCAGTCCGCAGGCAACCGCCCGCTTCCAGGAGGACGATGCGTGAGACTTGCCATCAGCGGCTACGGAGTCAGCAGCGCGGCCCGGTACATCGACGCGACCACACGCCGCAACCGCCGCCATCTGCACCAGTCCCCGGCTTTTGGCATCGAAAGCGTTTTGCGTGACGACCTTGCGGCGGCTTGGGCCGAATGCCGTCAGCCCGGCTGGGACGGGTACGACGCTCTCCCCGTGGCGCAGGACGCTCTGCGGAACATGTACATATTCCTGGAGGCGCTGCCGCTGGGGTCTCCGCACCCGACGATCGCGGCCGATCCGCACGGATATTTCTCAGCCGAGTGGTACCGCGGACCGCGGCGCGTGCTCTCAGTCGCGGTCACGGACGACGACCTCCTGCATTATGCGGCCCTGGTTGGCCCCAACCGGGTTTGCGGTACAGAAACATTCTACGGCGAAATTCCCGAAGCCATCCTCAGCCTGATGCGGCGAGTTTATTCATAATCGGTGTAATGCCGCGTTTTTGCACGATGGACCTAATGCGCCGAGTTTCTTGATGATTGACCCGCAAGATGTGCCGGAGGTCGACCCGAACGAAACGTTAGCGCGTTTCATTTTATCGCGGAGTCACATACGCCGCAGTGATGGGACCATCAAGCCCGACGCCTTCGTTCCTCACCCGCACGCCGAGCTCTCGGTAATGCGCCATCGCGATGCTACTGAATCCGAGCTCTGGGCAGCCGGCCACGCAATCGCGGCGCTCCGCGACCGCCAGCTTCACGGACGCGGGGACGTCGGCGCGGACGCATTCCTGCAGCGCGGCCTCGCGGTTCTCCCCGCGCCGATCGTCAACGACGCCCTCCTGCCCGATAACCCAAACCACGCCAACGTAACCGGCTGGCCCAAAGCCGATCCGGCCCGCCAGCGTCTCCTCGCCCTCGAGATCGCTGCGCAGGCCAAGCTCCTCTGGCCCGATGCGTGACGCAAATACCAGCATAGGGTCTGCGGCTCGCAGGCCGGCCCTCAGCACTGCGAACAAATAGCGCTCCGATCGGCCGCGGTGCGCTGTAGAATTGTCACGGGGCCCGGCTGGCGGCGCGAGAGCGAGGTTTGTGGCGCCGGCGTATGGCCGGTGAACCAAACCCGCGGCACCGATGTTTCGCCGGCGAAGCCGGCAGTCAGGCCCGTCTTGGAGGTGAAGCATGTTCAAACCGCTTACGGCGAAAGCTTGTCGCAGAATATGGCAGCGACCGAGTCTGGCTGCGGTGTTGTTGCTGTTGGGCGCGGCCGCGCCGCTCGCTCAGGCCACCTGGTCAATCGTCATCGCCGATAGCCGCACGAAAGAGGTCGCCGCCGGCACGGTCACCTGCCTGAATGACTACGACCTGCTCGGTCTGGTGCCGGTGATAGTAGTCGGCAAAGGCGCCGGGGCGTGCCAGGCCTCGGGCGACTTCGACGGCCTGCGCCGGCCAATCATCTTCAACCAGTTGGCTCTCGGCACGCCCCCGAACCAGATACTGACGATGCTCTCGTCGGTGAGCGGGCACAACGCGCGGCAATATGGAATCGCCGACACGCAGGGCCGAATGATGACGTTTACCGGCGGCGCGTGTCACGCCTGGCGCGGCGGCGTGACCGGCAGCGACGGCTCACTGGTCTACACGATTCAGGGCAACATTCTGGCTGGCGATTGCGTCGTGCCTGCTATCGAGGCGGCCCTGCTAAGCACGCCCGGCGACATTCCGGCGAAGCTTATGGCCGGCATGGAGGCCGCCCGCGCGGCCGGCGGCGACGGGCGCTGTTCGTGCACTGTGGGTGGGCCGATGGACTGCGGCTGTCCGCCGGAGGCTTTTGCCAAGTCGGGTCACATAGGCGGGATGGTTGTGGCGCGCATCGGGGATACGGATGATCCAGTCTGCGACGTGAGCGGCTGCGTCGACGGCAATTACTTTATGCGCTTGAATGTGGCATTTCAGCCGAGCGATGCGGTAGACCCGGTCTTGCAGCTTGCGGGCCTGTTTGCGGAGTGGCGCGCGGGGCTGACGGGGCGGCCTGACGCGATTCAATCTGAAGCAAGCCTGGAGCTAGCGCCCATTCCGCCGGACGAAGTCTCCACGACGGTGCTACATGTCCGCTTGCGTGACTGGCAGGGTGCGGCGATTACGGGGACGATTCAGAGCGTGGACGTGGCCCACAGCGCCGGCAGCGCCGGGCTTTCAAGCATCGGGCCGGTGAATGATCTGGGTGGCGGAGAGTACGTCGTGACGCTGACGGCGGGTGGACGCTCGGGCGTCGACCGGTTTACCATCAGCGTGGACGACGGCATCCGCCCCGTAATCCTGATGCCTGAGACGACGCTTGAGTACTTTCCCTTCGGCGACGTCAATTGCGACGGCGCATTCAATGTTCTTGACATCGACCCGTTTGTGCTTGCGCTGGTAAGCCCCGCGGCCTATGGGGCGGCGCATCCGGAATGCAATCAGGCCCTGGCCGACATGAACCGTGACGGGCAAGTCAACATTTTTGACATCGACGCGTTCGTGCTGTTGCTGACGCACGACTGCAATCACAACGGCGTGCTTGATTCGCAGGACATCCTGGAGGGCACAAGTGCGGACTGCAATGGTAACGGCATACCCGACGAGTGCGACCTGGAAACGGGCGACAGCCCGGACTGCAACGGCAACCAGGTTCCGGATGAATGCGATCTCGCCGGCGGGCTGAGTGCGGACTGCAATGAGAACGGCGTGCCGGACGAGTGCGACATCGGCGGCGGCGCCAGCCACGACTGTAACGAGAACGGCGCGCCGGACGAGTGCGACATCGCCGCCGGTCTGAGCCAGGATTGCCAGCCGAACGGAATTCCCGACGAGTGCGACATGGCTCCGCCGACCTACACGGCCGCGCAGGATCAGTGCGCCGCGGCCGAGCTGATCTGTCCGGGGCACTGGATGGGCGGCTCGACCAGCGCGGCGACGAACGACGGTTCCGCGTCCTGCGGCCTGTCGAGCGCTTCGCCGGATGTGTGGTACTTCTACCAGCCGGCCGGTAACGGGTACGCAACCATCTCACTGTGCGGCTCGGCGTACGACACGGTGCTGTCCTTACACACTGGTTGTCCCGGCACGGCGGACAATCAACTGATCTGCAACGACAATGGCTGTGGACTTCAGTCCACGCTGTCTTACTACGTCCAATCCGGGCATGCGTACTGGATCAGGGTCTCGGGCAGTAATGGGGCCGCGGGCGAATTCGATATTCTGCTGAGCGGTCCGGCGTGTGCATTCGACGGCGACTGCAACGACAACGGTGTTCCGGACGATTGCGACATTGCCGCCGGCACGTCGCTTGATCTGGATGAAAACGGCGTGCCGGATGAATGCGAGTAGCCGGGCGGAAGAAGGCCTTTCTGCCCGCTGACCTTTACTTCTGTCCGCTAGTCTTTAATGAAGGACTGAGCCGGGGTCTCGGCGCCCTTGCGCTCCTTGGCCCGCTCTCCGGGCTGGCGCTCACCCTCGCGCCGCGGATGCTCCTTGCGGTACTGCTCCATACCTTCCGGTTCGGGGAAGGCCTTGGCCGAGTCGAAATCCCAGTAGGCACACTCCCGCGCCAAAGCCGGGATCAGCTCGTCGTAGACGGACTGCCGCAAGGTGAGCGGGGCATTCCACCACAAGTGTACTTTGCGCAAGGTCAGTTCCGGACGGAGGCCCGGGAACGAGAGCCATTGCCGCAGCGTGTCCACCTGGTAATTGCTGAAGGGCAGCAGCGTCACGCGGCCGGTGCGCCAATCCGCCTTCTCTTTCTGGTACACCTCGTGGAACTCGAGCGCCTTCTTGACATACTGGTTGTAGCCGACCCCGTCGCCTTCGGCGAGCTTGTTGTAGGCGTTCTCCAGCAGGCTGCGAATCACGATCTCGGTCTGGCGCAGCGTCTCGATTGAACCGTACAGGCTCTTCAGCACGAAATCGCGGAGCGGCAGCGTGTAGCGCTCGTCGAGTTGCCCCTCGGCTTCGGTAAAACCGTAGTGCGTGCGCAAATAGGCATAGTAATGTTCGGCCTCATCCTCGCGGTCGGCGAAGTACAAGGCGCGCACGGCCTCGGTCAGGAAATTGATGTGTCCCGTGCGGAATATCGAACCCGCCCCGGTGACGTTGCCCGGATCGGGGTCGAGCATCGGCCCGTACGTGATGTAGGCGCGGTGCATGGAGGGCACGAAGTCGACGTCGATCGAGGTGTTCATGTACGAGCGGAACGGCTCCTCCGGGTTCGGCTCGAAGACTATTTTGTTGTTGTTAAACAGGTTTCGCAGGGCGAAAAAGATCAGCCGCGCCGTATTAACCCTGTCCGTCTGGAACGACGTCGGGCTCTCGCCGCCGCGAATCAGGCCCAGGCTTACCCAGTAGAGGGTCTGAAAATCCACGCTGCGCCAGTCGACCGGCCCGAAGTTCTCAATTACGTACGCCATATGGGCCGGATCCATCTGGTACACTTGAGTGAGGACTTTGCGCTGCAGGCAGCGCACCAGGGCCTGCCCCGCCGGGTTGCCGGCGCGCACTCCGAGAATCTCGTCCAGCAGGCGGAGACCTTCGTCTTCCTGCACCGCGTCCGGACTGTCCCGCATTATGGCCGTCAGCAGGTTGGGCCTCTCGACAAGCTGCCGGTAACGAGCGAAGAAGTTGGCCGCCAGCTTGCCGTCATACCAATAGTCCTCTTCGCTCAGTTCGTCGTCGGAGAGCACTACGCCGATCTCCCGCAGGCGCGTCACCATCTCACGCGTTTCGGGGAATTTGGCGTAAAGCTCCTCGAGCGACCGCGGGGCTTCGTCAATGCTCTTGATGGCCTCGTACACGGCGCGCCGCGCCATCTCGGCCGGCTGGGAGACGCGCACGGCCGCAATGTCCTGCTCGGCCCGCTCCAGCAGTTCCTGAATCGACTTTGAAGTGCGGAACGGCACCTGCTCCTCGGCGATGCGTTCTTGACGCTTGGCCTCATTCTGTTCGGCGATGCGGCGGGCCACTTCAGTGAGCGGGTCGTCGGTTACGTCGATCAGGGCCGGCTGCTGCTCGTCGGAGGGCGCGGTGGTTTCCGGCAGTGGCCGCGGCCCCAGCAGCAGGTGCATGCGCCAGGCCCATTCGCGTTTGTATTCCCAGTGGAAATCGTCCATGGTCTCGCCCATCTTGTTGTTGAAGATCCAGGCGAGTTCCTTGTACAGCGTGACGGCGCGCGGATTCAGCGGAATGCCCTGATCGCGCAGCAGCTTCGCGCCGTTGTAGACCCATTTCCAGCGTTCTTGCGGGGTGAAAGTGCTGACCGAGATGTTCCAGGCCATGTTCCAGGAGTGGAAGGCCCACACCGTCGGAAAGCGCGGTTGAAGCTGGCAAATCCAAGAAGCCAACTGCATGGCGTCGTAATAGCGGCCTTCGTCCTTGAGCGTTTCGGCCCGGATGAAGGCGATGTTGACGATCAAGCTGCGGAACGCGCCGAAGGCCTGTATCGCGAAGGCGTACTGCGGCGGCGTGTTCTTGGAAACGTCCTCGGCGCCGAACACGTTCAGTTCTTTGCGGCCGGCGTCTATCTGGGGCGCGAAGCGCGTGGCGCCGTAAACCAGGGCGACCGCCACCGCCAAAGCGCCGATTGGGATCAGTCTGCCACGCATCCGCATGTCCGCCAACAGTTAAGGGGTGCTCTCATGCGACCGTCACGTCCGCTATCTCGCGCCGCTGGAACACCGCCCAGCCCGGCACGAACAACAACACGGCCCCGTAGACCGCCGTGTGAAGCATGGCCTTGGAAACCAGCCACGTGGACACGTATTCGCCGGCGATAAGCTGATCGACGCCGCTGTACTCGGAAAAATTGGGAAACACAAATTTCATCAGCGGCACCAGCAGCAGCCGCACGGCCGGCCCGAAGCTGCCGTACGGGTCGACCGAGGCGACCGGCAACTCCAGATTGGCCCCGATGCCCTCCATCCAGAACGGCATGCCCAGGCAGATTACGTAGAAGGTCAATACGCAGAAGCAAGCCACGGGGAAGGACACGAACACGCTGAAGAACAAGCCCAGGGCGCTGAGGACCGCCAGGCGCCCGGCGATCAACAGCAGCACCTTGAGATAGCTCTCTTCGAACGTGCCGATGGTATACATTATCTGTATCCAGGGCTCCTCATCGAAAACGATGGCGGTGCTCCGGGTGGGCGGCGCAGGATTGGCCACGGCCAGCGTGGCGCGCCCGTCCTTGATGAAGCCCTGGCCGCGGGCCAGGAACTCATGCCAGATATTGGCGCGCTCCTGCGTGCGGTGTACTTCGCCCAGCCAGGCGTGCGTCTCGGGGTCGAGGAAGCCAAAATCAATGGCGATCATTTCGTCCAGAGGCATGGGCTTGGCATTGGCCCGAAAGCGGACTTGGAACACGGTTTCCGGGTCGCGCGGCTCGACCAGTCCCTCGAAATCGTACAACGCGAAGTGCTGCGGGGGGATTCTCCGCCATTCACGTTCCATTTGCTTGAGGCGCTGCGCGACGGCGAATTCCGTGCCGCGCGAGAACTCGCGCCCCTGCCGCAGTTCTGATTCGACCCACTGACGGGCCTCTTTCTCCAAGTCGGGCGGCGGCTTAGGGGTGGCCGCCACGCGGGCTTGCCACACGACGTCCCGTACGTTGAGCCGGTCGCGCTCGAAGGAGGCGGGCCGGTTCTTGATCAACACCGCGAAGCCGTAAATTGCCGCGCCGCACAACGCCAGCAGCAGCAGCAAGAGGATGTTTATGCCGAGCCACTTGCCCGCCAGCACTTCGATGCGCGAAACGGGCTTGGTGAGCACCAGGTGCAGCGTCATGCTGCGGAATTCGGTGGTGAGCGTGGAGCACGACAAAAACACGCCCGCCAGGCCCAGCAGCAGCCCCGTTGCGCCCAGCGAGTATGACAAGAAGGTCTGCAACTGGCCGGTGACGGTTTGGTCGCCGCGCACCGTAAACGGCAGCCAGAGCATCAAGAACCCCAGCACGACCACGAACACCAGGACGATGCGCATGCGAACGCCCTCGCGAAACGTCAGGCGGGCGATCGCCAGCACGTTCTTCATGCCTGGTCTCCTGGCTCCGTATCCTGGGTCAGCTCGCCTAGCAACCCGCGGTCGACGTCCGGCATGGGCGGGCGGGGCGCGGCAGGGCGGGCCGCCTCCGGGGCGGCCTGCGGCGCCGTCTGGCCGGAAGCGGTGAGCGTGCGCAGTACCCCGTCATCCACCGTTACCGTTTCCTCGGGCGGGGCCGGCGCAGGCGCGGCCGGCTCCTCGTCGACACGCACCAACGAATCCAGCACGGCGCGGGCCTGTTCTTTCTCGCCCAAGAATGCAGCGATCTGGCCGGTCGTGGCGGAGCCGGCCGTTTCCACGCGGCGCGCGGTTGCTTCGTGCACGATTCGCAGGAACAGGGTTTCCAGCCGATCGCGCGCCGGGCTGATGCTCAACTGTTTGCCCTCGCGCGCGGCGACCAGTTCCTGGATGGCTTGCAGCGTGGCGGGTTCGAGCCGTTCGCAGCTTATCTGCAGCCGGTCGCGCTGGCTCAGGACCTCGTCCAGCGGTCCGGTTACTTGGACCTTTCCGCCGTACAGGATGGTCATGCGGTCGCAGACCTCCTCGACGTCGGCCAACAGGTGACTGGAGAGCAAGATGGTCTTCCCCAGCACGCGCCCGATGCGGACGATGATGTCTTTGACCAGCTTGGCGCCAATCGGGTCGAGTCCGCTGGTCGGCTCGTCCAGAATCAGCAGATCCGGGTCATTGATGAGCGCCTGGGCCAAGCCGATCCGGCGGGCCATGCCCTTGGAATACTCGCCGACCGGGCGGCGGGCGGCGGATCTGAGGCCGACCATTTCGAGCAACTCTTCGGTGCGTTGGCGACGCTGCCGGCGCGGCAGGTGAAAGAGCGTGCCGTAGTAGTCCAGCGTCTCGCGCGCGTTGAGAAAGCGGTACAGGTACGATTCTTCCGGCAAATAGCCGATGCGGGCCTTGATGCGCACGTCGGTGGGCGGACGGTTGAAGACCGAGATTCGCCCGCGGGTGGGGTTCAAAAGCCCGAGGATCATCTTGATGGTGGTGCTTTTGCCGGAACCATTAGGTCCCAACAGGCCGAAGATTTCGCCGGGCTGAATCTCCAGATCCAAATCGCTGACGGCCTTGACGCGGGCCCGGCGCCAGAAGTCCTTAAAGACCTTGGTCAGTCCGACGGTGGCGATGACGGCGGTGGTATTCACATTCGTCCTTCAAGCCGGCGGCAGGCCGCTTATGGAGCGCTTTCTAGAACCTCGCGGCGCAGTCGCTCGCGCTCGGCCTCCATGGCACGGTTCGGGTCGCGGTTGACGATGACGTCGACAAAGTCGGTCTCGGGCACCCAGAAGATTTCATTCTGCTTGCTGGCCAGCACCTCTCGGCGCATCTCCGTCCAGAGATTGATCAACGTCTGGCGCGGGTAGGCCCGGTATTGCTCGAGCCGCTGGACAAACTCGTGGTATTTGGCCTCGAGTTGCTCACGTTCGGTGTTGGCCTTGGCCTGCGCGTCGCGCAGCCGGACGGCCACCAGCCCCTGACAGCGGGTCAGCGTGTCGTCAATGTCGTGGCGCAGCTCGGCCAGCCGCTCCGCATCGGCGCCGGCCAACTGTGCGGCGCCGTAGGCGCGAATCTGCTCCAGCAGTTCGGCGTACTGCGGGCCGGCGGTCTGGTTGAGGACTTCGGTGGCCCTCTGCCGGGCCGCGTCCTCCTGGGCCTTTTTCTCGTTTTCGGCCTTGGCGACGTCGTCAAAGGCGGCGGCGACCTGCGGGGGCACGATGGTGTTGGCGGTCACCTTTACGATGGTCACCCCCAAGTCCAGTTCGTCCAGCTCGCGCTGCAGCCGGTTGCGGACCGCTTCGGCCACGATGTCGCGCTTGGTGCGTGTGACTTCTTCGACCTTGCGATACGAAACCTCGCGCAGCACCGAGCTATCGAGCAAGCGGCGCAGCATGGGCGCGAAATCCTCGACCCGTTCGCCGACCTGCGTCACGAATTTGGCGGCGTCGCTGATGCGGTACTCGGCCGTCCACAGTCCGTGCGAGAGGTTCTTGTCTCCTGTGAGCATGGCCCCATCCTGGCCGGGTTTGAGCGCGGTGCTGCGGCGGATGGTGGCGATGTCGGTGCGGTCCTTGATGTCCTTGTCGCTGCGTTTGAATAGGAAGGTGTCGCTCTCTTCCTCCTGAGTTCTGCCGGAGATGCAGATGCGTTCGGAGAAAGGATCGGGCCAGGCCCAGTGCCAGCCCGGACCAAACACCGGGCGGCCGCTGAACTCGCTGTCTTTCTCCTCGTTGATGACCAACTGGCCCAGCCAGACCTTGACGCCCTGTTCGCCCGGTTCGATGCGGAAGACGCCCGACACGGCGTACAAAATGACCAGCACGTACATGACCAGCCGCAAGACGGCGAAGCTGGAGCGCAGCGCCCCGACCAGAGAAGCCTGCGCCAAATCGGGCGCGGCGGCCGGCAGGGAGCTGAATTCGCCGCGTGGCGCGGATGGATTGTGGTTATGGGTTTCCACGCGCGGCTCCTTCGCTGGACTCGGGTTGCTCGGCGGTACGCGGCGCCAGCGGGTCGAAATCCGGCCCGGGCACCGGCAACTTCAGCAGCGGCGCATCCCGCCCGGAAGCCGTCCCGGATTCAGGGTGCGGCGCGACCGGGGCCTTGAAATAGTCAAACATCGTTGAGCGGCTATCCAGGAAGATGGTGCTCTTCTGCCTGAGCGAATCGCGCAGCGCGTCCAGCCAGCAGAGCCATTCGAAGAATTCGGCGTCTTCGGCGTTTATCTGCTTGAGAATTCCGGTGGCGGCCTGGATGCCGGTGGACTGAATCTCCTGTGCTTTGCGCTCGGCGAAAGCGATGATCTGGTCGCGGTCGGCCTCGGCCTGGGCCCTGATGGTCTCGGCGCGTGACTTACCTTCCTCGCGGAAGCGGGCGGCTTCCTTCTGGCGTTCGGCGCTCATCTGCTGGAAGACGGTCTGCGTGGTCTCCTCCGGCAGCGAGATGCGGCGCAGATCGACCTTGACCACGTCGATGCCGAAGTCCGCCAGCACGGCGTCGCGCAGCGACAGCCCGGCGCTCTCACCTTCCGTCTGGATGCCGTTCAGCAACTCGTTTTCAATGCGATCGTAGTTGGCGTCCACGGCCGCCTGGTTGAGATTGACGAACGCCGAAAGGTTCTCGTTGCCGATGACCGCCGCGCGCCGCTGATTGATGCGCACACGCAGTTTGTCTTCCGCGTCACGCTCATTGCCGACCCGGATGTAAAACGTGTTCGGGTTGGCGATGCGCCACAGCGCGTAGTTGCCCACGATCACGTTCTTCCCGTCACGCGTCTTGATCTCGCTTTCCAGCGTATCCAGCGTGCGCAGCCGCGTGTCGTAGGTCTTGATCGATTCGAACGGGTACGGCCAGCGCGGGTACAGCCCCGGCTTATCGACGATGGCCGCCACCTGGCCCATGCGGACCTTCACAGCCACCTCCGAGAAGCGCACCATGAAGGTCGTCAGTTTCACCAGCAGCACCACCACTACCAGAATGGCGGTTACCAGAGTGCCTAATGAGATGCGTCTCATATTTGCTCCTTGCCGGCCGCTTGCAGCCGGCGCTTTTGTGCGCTGCGTATCAAGGTCATCTCATGCGCGTCTCGATTTCGGCTCCCGCGGGCGCCGCCTGCTCTTCGGCCAGGTAGCGCACGCGCACCTGTCGCCCGGCCGGGTCGAAGGCCAGGAAGAACTTGCGCGTGTTCTGAATGCCTTCCACGAGCACCGCCAGGTACTTCCGCACCTGGTACAGCCGCGGCGCCGCGCGATAGGCCACGCTTTCGGCCAGGCGGGTTACCTGCTGGGCGGCGCGCATTTCCTGCATCCAGCGCTCGGCCTGCGCCGCCGCGAGAATGGCGGCCGCTTCGCCCTGCAGCCCCGGCAGCAGCCGCTCCAGGCGGCGGTTCCAGAACTGCAGGGCATAACCGGCCTCGGCATTTTTCAGCAGGGCGTCGGCCAGTTGTTCGCCCAGCTTGGCGGCGGCCTCCTTCGAAACCGGTTCCATGGCCTCCCGCAATTCCGCTTCCAGCGCCAAGAGCTGCTCGCGCGACTCATATACGGCTC
>JAGPEO010000039.1 GCA_018056925.1 Phycisphaerae bacterium | reverse complement strand
CAGGACGTGCGCCGCCTCAAACGCGCCTTGTCCGAGGCGGTCGCGGCCGAAGATTACGAGCGGGCGGCTCGCTTGCGCGACCAAATTCGCAAAATGGAGGAATCATGAGCCCCCTTGACGCCGTGGCACGCCAGGCCGGTGAGTGGTTGCGCGGCGTGGGTCCGCAGCACGAAATCGTGATTTCGACCCGTATCCGCCTGGCACGAAACATCAAGGATTTCGTTTTCCTGTCGCGGGCCGATGCCGATACACGCGCGGAAATCGCCGACACCATTCAGTCCGCCATCCGCCGCGGCAACGGGCTCAAGGATTTGGTCCACGTCGACGTCGAGAAGCTGGATGAGATCGATCGCGCTCTGCTGGTCGAGCGACACCTGATCAGCCGCCAGCACGCCGAGGGCACCGGCGCCCGCCGCGTCGCCTTCGACACCAGCGAAGTCTCCTCAATCATGATCAACGAGGAGGACCACCTGCGCCTCCAGGTCATGCGCAGCGGCTTCCAACTGAACGAGGCCTGGGACCAGATCAACAGTATTGACGACGCCCTTGAACAGACTCTGGATTACGCGTTTCACCCCAAGTACGGCTACTTGACCGCCTGCCCCACGAATGTGGGCACCGGCATACGCGTTTCGGTCATGCTGCACCTGCCGGCCCTGCGCCTCACGCACGAGCTGGACAAGGTCGCCCAAGCCGCCAAGGACCTGCGGCTGGCGATCCGCGGCCTGCACGGCGAAGGCACCGAAGCCCTCGGTGATTTCTTCCAAATTTCCAATCAGATCACGCTGGGGAAGTCCGAGGCCGAAATTATCGACGAGTTCCGCGACATCATCATCCCGAAAATAGTCGAATACGAGTCCGCCGCCCGGCAGAGCCTGCTGCGTAACCGGTTGCACGTACTCGACGACAAAATCTGGCGCGCCATGGGGGCCTTGCAGAACGCCCGGCTGATCAGCTCGAATGAGGCCATGCAATATCTGTCACACGTGCGCATGGGCCTGCACGTGGGGCGCTTGAAGAACGTGGAGCTGCAAACGCTCAACGAGCTATTCCTGCAAATGCAGCCCGCACACCTGCAAAAGCTGCAAGGCGAGCGGTTGAATGGCGAGCAGCGCAGCGTAGCCCGCGCCGCCCTGATCCGCGCCCGCCTTAGTAGTAACTAGCGAAATAAAAAGAGCCCCGGGGGATTCGGCTCCAATCTGGACGCGCTGCGCCTTTCGCATCTTGCGTCCCTCTTGCCGTCAGGCTTGACCTCCCGCCGCGCAGCCGCTATTCCAGTCTCTCTGGTTGCCCGGTCGGCGCGGCCGGGCCGGCGTATCCGGAGATAGAGAGGCGAGCGTGTCCAAGCCCAAAGTCGCGTGTGTCGGTGGTGGCGTCGTAGGGTCCGCGATCCGCAGACTCTGCGGCCCCGAGACGGTCGTTTACGACATCCGCCAGAGCCCCGGGTGCACGCAGGATAAGGGCCAGGTCAACGCCTGTGACGTGTGCTTCATCAGCGTGCCCACGCCGATGGCTGCCGACCTTAGCTGCGACACCTCCATCGTCGAAGAGTGCGTCGCCTGGATCGAGTGCCCGCTGATCATCATCCGCTCGACCGTCGCCCCCGGCACGACCGACCGCCTCAGCGTCGAATACAAGAAGAACATCGTCTTCCAGCCGGAATACCTGGGCGAAACTCCCGCCCACATCTTCGGCAACATGGCCGAACGCGAGTTCGTGGTCCTCGGTGGCAAGCCCGAGCTGACCAGCCGCGCGGCCGATTTTTATAAGCATTATTACAACGCCTACGTGCGGTTCTATTTCTGCGATGCCATCACCGCCGAGGTGTGCAAATACATGGAGAACGCGTTCTACGCCGTCAAAGTGACGTTCGTGAACGAGTTTTACGATGTGGCGAAGGCGCACGGCGTGGATTTCAACGTGCTGCGCGAGGTCTGGCTGGCCGACACCCGCATCTCGCGCGACCACACGTTCGTCTACCCCGAGGCCCGCGGCTTCTCCGGCAAATGCCTGCCCAAGGACTGCAACGCCATCGTGCAGTCCTGCTTGCAACGCGGCTACACCCCGGAGTTCATGCAGGCCTGCCTGCGAATAAACGACAAGTTCCAGGCCCAGAATAAGCCCGGGTAGGGAAAGGCGACGCTCCGGCCGTGCCGGTCGCGGGCGGGGCCACGCTGGGCAGCGCTGGCGAATAAGATCATCCCGGCCGGGTGCGCAGCCGGGTGCCATGCCCAAGCTGTAAGCGCGGGCATGCCCTTGTTAACGGCCCAACGTGCCGGGTCCGGAACTATTGGCGACGGCATGCCCGTAACAGCCGACCCACATAATTGCGAGTCCAAACATGAAACACTCATCTAACCCCCGCATGGCCGCCCCAGCCGAGGTTTATCGACAGCGCCGCGCTCGCCTGGCCGCCCAGATTCGCCGACCCCTGGTCATTTTCAGCGGCCACGCTCCGGCACGAAACTACGCCACCAACCCGCACCCGTTCCGCGCCGGCAGCACGTATCTGTACTTCGGCGGCCCACCGCTCGAGCACGCGGCCTTGGTCATCGAGCCGGAAAGCAACGGCGACGAGGGTTGTCGCCTGGTTCGCCCGGTGCTCGGCCCCGAAGACAAGGTTTGGTTCGGCCCCGTCCCAACTGACGACGAGCTGTCGGCCGCCTGCGGAATCGACCGCTCGCGCTTCATGACCGCCAGCGATCTTGAATGGCTGCTGGCCGGCTATGAGGCGGCCGCAATTGTCCCGCCCGCGCCGCAGAGCATCGCCCGCGCGGCCGAACTGGGCCTGCCTTCGGCCAATGAACAGGAAATCCGGACGATCGTCGACATGCGGCTGATCAAGGACGAACACGAACTGGACGCCATGCGCCGCTCGGCCGAGATCGCGATTGAGGCTCATCGCGCCGCGCTGGCCGCCTGCGTCCCCGGGGGGCGCGAAGCCGACGTGGCCGCGGCGTTTACCGCGGTGCTCGTGGCGAACCAGTCCGCGCACTCATTCAACCCGATCATCACTATCCACGGCGAAGTGCTGCACAGCGAGGGCCACCCGCACGATTTGCGCGACGGCGCGCTGCTGCTCATCGACGCCGGCGCCGAAGAGCCCACCGGCTACGCCAGCGACATCACGCGCACTATCCCGGTCAACGGCCAGTGGACGCCGATGCAGCGCCAACTGTACGAGATCGCTCTTAAGGCCATGGAAAGCGCGATCGCAGCCAGTGTTCCCGGAAAACGCTTCCGCGAGGTGCACGACATCGCGGCCCGCGTCATCTGCGAAGGCTTGGTTGAAGCCGACCTCCTCCGTGGCGACCCGGCCGAACTGGCCGCTCGCACGGCCCATGCCCTGTTTTTCCCGCACGGCATCGGCCACCTGATCGGCCTGGACGTGCACGACATGGAGGACTTCGGCGACCTAGCCGGCTACCCACCCGGCCGCACGCGCCCCACCGAATTCGGCAGCAAGTTCCTGCGCATGGACCGCGACCTGGCGCCGGGAATGACGGTCACCATCGAGCCGGGCATCTACCTGGTTCCGGCCATCTGGGCGACGGACGACTTGGTCCGCCCCTTCGCCGATGCGGTGAACCGCGCCAAGGTCGAAGCGCTGTTGGAAACCGAGTTCGGCGGCATCCGCGTAGAGCAAACCATCTGCATCCGCGAATCCGGCCAGCCGGAAGTGCTCACCGAAGGTCTCCCCAGCGCCCCGGACGAAATCGTCCAACTGCTCGGCTAGCACGGCCGGGATGGGTGATAGGGTGATAAAGTGATAGAGTGATAAAGGACGAGCTGCCGAAGCACTTTATCACTCTATCACCTTATCACTTTATCACGATCGTCGCATCAAGCTTCTCCCCACCCGTCCTGTCAACCGAGTACTGCCGTTAATCGTTGGCCGGAACGCGCACTGTGGCCAACTTATTGTCGACCAGCAGCTTGACTTTGTATGCCGGCTTACCCTGTGAGGAGGTCAACTCCACATCTACCGCCTTGCCGCCGGCCTCCTTCTCGGTCCGCGCGATCGCATCCGCGAATCCGACCGTGGCCGCTTGCAGGTTCTCTTTGTCGCGCTTCAGCTCTTCGCGGTCGTCGGGGTCGTCGGCCCGCTCATCCAGCACTTTGAGCACTCGGCCGGAAACGGCGTCTATCGCCACTTCTTTCCAATTGTCCCCGACCACCAGCTCCACCTCGATGCGTGGACCGCCGCGCTTCCAGTCGAGTTCAACCTCGACCGCCTTGCCGCCGGTGACCTCGCGCTCCGCGATCTCGATGGCCTGAACCAGTGACACCTTGGCGGCGGCGGTGGCGCGCTGCATCTCGCGCACGTCATCCTCGTCCGCCAAAGCCAGTCCTGTCACAGTGAGCAACACGGCAACGCCCAGAGCATGATGCCAATGACGAAACATTTTGGTTTTCTCCCTTCTATTGCCTGCGGTCCAAGAAAACCCGGCTGGCGGATTGTAGGCGCAGGCGATCCCCGCCGCGACGCGAAGCGGGCCCGCGCGGCTCGTCGTTTACGACGCACAATGAAGAACCGTAGCGTCTGGACTGCCGACTTGAAAGACATCCACCTGAAAATCCCGCGAACCGTGAACGGTTCGTAAAACCGACCATTGGGCAGGAGAGAACACCGCCTACTTGTTTCAGGTTGACTTGCCACGAAGCGCGCGCTTGGTTCCGCCAGTTGCCCGCCCCTCGTGACATCGTGACATGGTGACATTGCGATCCCTGCCGGTCCGTCCCGGCGACGCTTTGCCGCCTGCCTGCCGCGCCGCTGCGTCGCGTTGCCGCCAGGTTGCCTTTCTTCCCTTGCCTCGTCTACAGGTTGCCTTTCTTACCTAATCACCTACCATGCACTCCCCGGCCCCTGCCGCGGCGGGCGCGGGCCGGTGGGGCTGCTTGACGTGAGGCGTTCGAGGACTTGGAGCATTCCCGGGAGCGCTCGTGGACCGGCCGACGGCGGGCTGACCGCTCGTGGACCCTTGGGCGGGCTGAGCGCTCGCGGAACGGCCTTAAACGGGCCGCTCGGCCGCTGGCGCCTGATCGCTGCCGCAGCCATTCTGGCGCTCGCGCTGACCGGCGTCTTCACCATCTACTTCCACTGGCGACGCGCCTCGCTGCACTGGGCCATCACGCGCGGCTTGGAATTACTCGAACCGGCCAACACGCCGCTGCGCGCCGCCGCCGTCCTCGACGAGTGGGAGAACGAAACCGCCGGCCGCTGGCACAACCGCCGTGACGAACTCGCGCGGCGCCTGTTCTCCGACTACCCGCTCACCGACGAGCGCGTGCGTCGCCTGCTGACGCGCGTCACCGGCGCCGATTACGGCCAGCGCCGTGAAGACTGGAAGGAATGGCTCGACACGCAGCGGCGCCTGCAGGCCGGCAAGCCGCCTAAAGACCGCCTGCGCTTCGACAAGCTCTGGGAAGCGCCGGCCGGCCTGACCGCCTGGTTTTCAACCATCCTGCCCCTGGACGGCCAGATTTACGTTGCCTCGCTCGGCACGACCTTCGGCTCCGAGCACGACCCGGCCGACGGCGTCGTCCGCGTCGACGGCCGAACCGGCGCGGCCGCACTCATCTTCTCGCCGCCGGACGGTGGCGTGCGTGACGTGCTGGGCATCGCCGCGGGCAACCGTTGCCTGTTCGCGGCCTGCCGCAACGGGTTTGTGTACTGCATCAGCCCGGACGGGGAGCTGAAATGGAGCGCCCGCGCCGGCGGCATGCTGGCCGGTGGCCCACTATCGGCCGATCTGGACGGCAACGGCACGCTCGACGTGCTCGTGATGCGTGAGGACGGCAAAGTCCTCGCGTTGAATGGGCAGACCGGCAAAAGCTTCTGGACGTCGCAAGCCCCGCGGCACGCGGTGAAGAACAAGCCCGGCACGGAGGCGCTATGCGGTGCGACGCTGGCGCTGGGCCCGCTGCTGGGCGGCGAACGCGACATCATCGCGACGACGGTCGACGGAACGCTGCGCGTGCTGAACGCGCGCAACGGCTCGACGCGCTGGGAGGACCTGCTGGGCTCGGGCTTGCTGGCCGGCGCAATCTGCGGGCAGCGCGATGCGGCCGGTCCGCCGGCGTACGTCGGCGACCGTGGGGCGCGCGTGTGGATGCTGGCGCGTTCCGGCGGCACTCTGAAGCTGGTGCCGGGCGGCGACCTGCTGCACTGGTCCGACGACAGCCTGATAGCGGGCTTGCGGACCGTGATGACCGCCGGCCAGCCGCCGCTGCTGGTGGCCTGTCCCACGGGGGCCTATTCGGGCCGCCAAGCCGGCGTGTGCGTGCTGCAGGCCGGCTCGCTGCTGTGGCGCTACGCTCCGGGTGGGGCGATCTGGGCCACTCCGGCGATCGCCGACGTGACCGGCGACGAACGCAGCGAGATCATCGTGGCGTCAATCGACGCAACCGCCGGGCACGCCTGCGGCGTCGTGACGGTGCTCAGTTCGGAAGGGCGCTGCCTGCTGCGGCTGGAACTGCCCGCGCCGATCGAATGCTCGCCTGCGGTCGCGGACGTGAACGGGGACAACCGCCTCGAGCTGCTGGTCGCCGATCAAAGCGGCGTGCTGCATTGCTATGATGTGGGGCGGATCGGCCCGATCGAATGGGGCCTGGGCGCCGGCGACAGCCACAACACGCGTAACGCCGAAAACGCTTATCGCTTCGGGCAAGCCCCCAGCGGCATGCAATGGAACTGGAAGCCGCAATAGCAGCGGCCGCAGCCTCAGCTAGACGCTTGGCTTAGCCCTCGTATTCTAGGAAGAACGTGTTGTGCGCCGTGATTCCCAGGCGGGCCACACCCCCGCTCGGCACTCGTTCCAGCGTGTCGGCCAAATCCGGAAATTGCCCGGCCGCGTCCAGGTTCGGCCAGCGTTCCATCAGGCGAACGATTCCGGCGGCGACCAGTTCACGTGCGGGTTCGGCTGACAGGTTGGTGGGCCGGTCCATCAGCTCGACCAAAACGGCGCGCAGCACGTCCAGCGGTCCGGCGCCCGCGAGCGAAAGTGCAACCAAGTCCAATTCACCGCGCAACTGGAATGTCGGGGCCGGAGCTAGCGCCGCTGGTACAAGCGGCACGCCGCGCGGCCGGGCGACAGTGGCCTGAAGCTTGCCGCCAACGACGCCGTCGCGGCCCAGCAGCACTACCACGGCGTCGGTTCGCCCGGCTGCATCCTGCCGGCTGCCGCTGAAGCCGATATTGCAGGAGTGGAAAACGTCCTGATCGAGCAACTGCCGGCACTCGCTTTGGCTGGCCCCGAGGCGAATCCGGTCATACGTCATAGTGGCGCAGCCGGTGAGGCTGACAAGCATCGCGACGGCGGTCAGGCATGCGGCCGACCAAGCGCGTAACGAGCGATTCGCGCTAGCTTTCATGATTGTCATGATGTCCGGCGCGTGCTCGCCTCGCAAGTCGGCGCGGGGCGCGTAAAGTACTGGCGAGTCGCGCTGTGCGACGTATACTGCGCAGCGGAAACAGAAGACCGGGTGGCTCAAGTGAGCACCGGTCAGGTTCTTGAGGCGTTGAATGGACCCGGAACAGGTCGATTCGGTTCTGGACGAAGCTAACCGGCTACTGAATGCCGGGCAGCCGGAGGAAAGTCTGCGCTGCCTGGAGCAACTTGAGCCGGAGGCGCTGGGGGAGGACGACCGTATTGAATACGGCGCCCTGCGGGCTTATGCGCTGGGAGAACTGGGGCGAATCGCGGAGGCGTTGGCGCTGCTGGAGCCGTTGCTGGAGGAATTTCCCAAGTCGGCGCGGCTGCTCGGCGCGCTGGGCGTAGTGCTGAGCGGGGCGAACGAGTTGGAGCAGGCTTGCGAGGCATTGCAGGCCGCCATTGCGTTGGACGAGGAGGATGAGACGCTGCTGGCCAACCTGGCGCTCGTTCGGGAGAAGCTGCACGATTACGACGCGGCGATTGAGCTCTACGATCGCGCCCTGGAACTCGGGGCCGACCTGGACTGGGTGCTGGTGCGCAAGGCGGCCGCCCTGACCGAAGCCGGCGACACGGAAGCTGCCAAGGTCATGCTCAAGCGTTATCTCTCACTGGTCCCGGATGACGCCGAGCAACTCGTGGCGCTCGCCATCCTGTACAGCGATGATGAGCAGTACGAGCAGGCTTACGCGGCGTATCGTGAGGCCGAGCAGATCGACCGTAATTCGGGCGGCTTGCGTTTGAACTGGGGCGTCACGGCGGTGCGTGCGGGCGACCTCGATCAGGCGCGGGCACAGTTGGAACACTTGGAACGGCTGGAAAGCGGTTCGGCCCGCCCGCTGCTGCTGCGGGCGTTCATCTGCGAGGAAGAGCACGAGCTGGCCGCGGCGCGGCGTTGTTATGCCGACGCCCTGGCGCGGGTGCAGCCCTCCAACACTGAAGAGCTGGTGTACGCGCTTGAGATGGCCATGGACTTCTCGGCCCGCAACGGGATGCGGGCCAACTGTGAGAAGCTAATGCGCCGCGCTTATGCGGCCAACGCCTGCACGGCCGAGCTGTGCGAGCCATATCGCGAGGTGAACGGCGACCTCGTCGCGGACGGCTATTGGTTCAGCATGGTGGTCGAAGCGGATTTTCGGCTGGGGTTGTTTGCGGTGCACGAAAGCGGTCCGGACGGCGCCGGCCGTCCACGCCGTTACCAGCGCCGCTTCCAGGTGATCGCCCGCAACCACGACGAGGCGATCGACCTGGTCACGCGTTTCGCGCAGCGAGCCGGCGAGCGGCACGTGGTCGTGCGGGAATTCCTGCGCGAGGAGAAGATTCAAGACCTCTATTCGGGGATATACGAAATCGACGCGGAGAGTTTCGTGCTCCGCTCGGCGCCGGACCAGCCTCACTGATCCTTGCGAGAATCGGCGAAATTGTCCCGGGCGGCGTCACGCGCCTCGCGCACGGTCCAAAAACCAACTGCCGCGGCGATTACGGCTGTCAGAACGGCCCCCGCCACGACCCAGAGAATTTCAGCAACGTTCACAGCAAGCGGCATCCGTACCAGGCCTTCATGCTTTCACCGGCCGGAGCTCCATCATAGAATGCACGCCCAATGAGCGTCCAGGGTAGACAACGAATGGCTTCGCGGTGCCGGCTCAAGGCGGCCGGACCTCTCGCCGCGCGGCTCGCGCTCAGCAGGAAGGACCAGCATGCGTGAGTCAAGCGCGGCCGGCGCTGCCCCGAGTGCGCAGAAGCGCATGCAGCTCGAGATCTTGAAGCGCCGCCGCCGGCGGGTGTGGCGTAACGCGCTGTTCATCCTGCTGGTCACGCTTGTCATGGCGCTGCTCTCGGTGGCCGAACGCGACAATCAGTCGCTGCGCGGCTCGGTGCAGCGCTGCCACAACGACCTCGCACACGCCTGCCAGGTACTGCAGGCGACCTTCGATCAGGGCCGTCCGGCGCCGGCCGATCTACCGCTGCCGGAGGAGCCCGAACCCGCGAACTTGACCCCCGCCGAACGTGAGCAGTTTGAGCAGGGAATCATTGATCGCCGGTCACGCTATATCTACCTGGCCAGCCATCGGGCACAGGCCGCCGCGGGCCGGCCGGCCCTGGTGTGCCAGGACGTTCAGATGCACGACCTTTACATCCGCCCGGATCAATTGCACGTTATCCTGTTCGACGGGCAGCGCTATGAATTACTGACGCTGCACCGCGAAGATCTGCCACGCATGGCGGACAAGCGCGGCTGGAATCCGCCGAAATAGAATCGCAGCCAGCGCGTCGTGGGCAACATCGACGTTTTACGCGTCGGCCGCCCGGTTTGCCCGCCGTGGTGCGGCCGAAGTTGGACGGCAGCATTGCCGAGGCGTTCCGAATGGAAGTGTTACACTCTCTGACCGAGTACCTCCCCCCCGCCGGCGGGGTAGCGCTGACAATCGGCAACTTTGACGGCGTGCATCTGGGCCATCGCAAAATTATCCAGCGCGTGCTGCACATCGCGGAGCAGCGCGGCCTGCCGAGCGTTGTGATTACGTTCGATCCGCACCCGGTGGCCGTGCTTGCCCCGGAACGCGCCCCGGCGCGTCTGGTCAATCTCCCGGAAAAGCTGCACCTGCTGGGTGAGTTGCAGGTCACGGCCTGCATCGTTCTCCGGACCGAACGGCGTTTGCTGGCGCTGGAGCCTGAGGAGTTTTTGAACGTGCTGGTTCGGCACTGCCGCCCGCGAGCCGTGGTTGAAGGGCTGGACTTCAACTTCGGGCATGGTCGCAGGGGTTCGGTCCAGACGCTGAGAGAGTTCGCCGACAAGCTAGGCTACACGGTCGAAGTGGTAGAGACGGCCCGCTGCGAGGAAATTCCCGGAGCGCCTTCGGTGCATAGTTCGGCCGTGCGGGCGGCACTGCGGGAAGGGCGCGTGGATCTGGCCCGGGCCATGCTGGGCCGGCCATATCGCGTGACGGGCGTGGTCGGGTCGGGGGCGGGCCGCGGAGCGCGGCTGGGCTTTCCGACCGCCAATCTACACCAGATAGAGCACATGCTGCCGCAGGAGGCGGTCTACGCCGCGGCCGCCCAGTTGGCTGACGGCAGCTTGTACCTGGCCGCGGTCAACGTGGGTCCGCAACCCACATTTGCGGACATGCAGGCCCGCGTGGAGGCGCACCTGCTGGACTGGCACGGCGTGCTAAACGGTCAGCCCATGGCCCTCTACTTCCTCCAGCGACTGCGGGCTCAGACGCGCTTTGGCAGCACCGCAGAGCTTTGCACTCAAATCGCGCAGGACGTAGCTGCGACGCGAACGCATGCGGATGTGCTGAACGAACTGCGGTCCAAACCACTAATGCCGCTGTTTCGGTAGTTCGCCGGATCAAGGCCGCGGCCAGTAAACAATGTCGTTGTTCTCACCGCGCGGGTCGTGCACACCGCCTTCGTCAGCGCCGTTGGGCCCCACGGAGTACAGCCGGAACGTCCCGCCGGTCCGCTCATATTTGAGGTTGTCCCCAGTAAACGGATCGACGGTGAAATCGGCGCCGCCAAAAACCTCCAGCGATTCCGGGTAATCCCCGAATTGCTGCCGATAGGCATTCAGATGCGTGACCAGGCGCGTCGCCCGCCGCAGCGCATCGGCTCCTGCGCGGAGCGTGTGATAGCGGGAATAGGCGGCCGGTATCAGCAAGGGATTGCTTTTGTTTGGTTCCTGGAAGCGCCGCTCCAGTGCTTCCAGCATTTGCTGAGCCTCTGGGTACGGTAGTGCCAGGGCTTGCCCCAACTTGTCGTAGTAGTCGTTGCCGTCCGCCACAGACGATTTGAAGTCGATCTGGTGCAGGCGCTCAACTCGGGCGGCGACATCTTCTCGCGGGGGTGACTCGATCGTGTGCAAGAACTCGGTCGCCTTGGCCGCATCCAGAGTGTACGTACCGCTTTCTGAATCGTAGGTGTACATGCTCTGTACTGTATCCAGGAAGAAAGCTCGCTCTGCCTGAAGTGTCTCGGACGGCGAGCTCGGGCTGCGGTAGTCTTCCTCAAGGCGCTCCGCAAGCGCCACATAATCGAGCTGCTCGCCCGCCGGATCAGCTTGCAGGTCCAGGAGCGCCTCGGCGGCCAGCTTCTGAATGCCGGCCCCCACCAGGCTCTCGATTAACGTGAAGCCGCTGCCCGCCTGCGCTCCGCCCGCCAGAGCGTCCAGATAGCACTCGGCCGCACTGTCGGCCAAGCCGGCCGCCGCGTGCAGGCGACCTTGCACCACTGAGACGCAGCTAACTTCGCGCACCGGGCTGAGGTTCGGCAGCAAGGCCGCGATGAAGCTTCCGTCCCCGCTTTTGAGGGGCCAGCCCTTATATTCCAGCGTTAGTGCTTTGCGGAAATGGTCCAGCGCGTCCTGATTGTCAGCGAGCCAGGCCCGAATGTCCGGCGTACCGAGAACGCTCGGGTCACCGGCCAGCGCTGCTTTCAGCGATTCCCGGGACCCTTTCCATGGCGCCACGCTTGCCATGATCGCCTCGTATTCAGGCACGGCGCTCGGGCCTTCGATGGTGATGAAGGATCTGGCCCACGCCAGATAATCCACAGGAGCCGCGGGATCGGGCTGTGGGACGCCGCCCCATTTAGAGGCCTCCACGGAAGTTTCCGCACGGACCTCCTCTGCCATTTGGTCTAGCGGGTCGGCCTCTTCTTCCGCGACCGCAAATCCAGCGTCTTCCTCATCCATTGTTTGCGAGTCTTCGGACTCGACCGCCTCCCCGGCAATTTCATCCGCGGCCTCCGCGCCCTCCATAGCCGCCACCTCGTCCGAAACCGGCAGATCTTCAGGTTCCGAGATTTGCGCCACGTCTGTTTGAGGCCCCTCGCCGTCGCCTTTGGTAATCGCCACGGCTACGTCTGGTTGCCGCCTTTTCTCTGGTCTCGGCCTGACAGTCTCCGCGCCCGCAGGCTGGGAGGCCGGCCGGGCGTTCGGCCCGTATAGCGCCGTAAGCATCTCACGCGGTATCGCGCTGACGCCCGAGACCGCTCCCGATTTCCGCACTACCTGCAGCTTCTCCAAGTCAACCCTTATCTCCCCGCCATGGCGCAGCGTGACCACAAACATGGGTGGCTCATCAAGAAACTGGAAGCGCGCACCATCAAGCCAGTCAACCGCCTCCCCGTTCTTCTTCACTTCCGCCCAATCCGATCGATCGAGCAAATCGGGGAGCAGGAAATGCCGCAGCAATTCGCCATTTTCGCCATAAATCACCATGGCGTTGCGGGCGCCACCCCGCCGGTACTCGTCAAGCGTGACTACGAAACGTCCATCATCGCGGATAAACGCCCGGCCGGGAGCGACGTCGTTGACCAGAAAGCGCTCCCACAGCGCCCGCCCGCCGCGCCGGTCGCCGGCACGCTCGTACAGCCCAGCCTTACAGCCCCGAATAGCGTCTTCTCCGGGCCGTCCCGGGCGAATTCGCAATTGAAAACGGCGGTTATCGGAATTGGCCTCACGAAGGGGAGTGGAGCTTCGCTCGTCAGCTCCGCGCGTGGCCGGCACCAGACTGATGATCACGAATAATATCGCCGCCGACCCATGACCAACGCGCTTCATCTCAGTATCCTCCGCCAGATCCGGGGCGCTCCGATCCCCCGCGTACCTCGTGGCGGCACGAATCGGCCGCCACAGCCCCGGTCGATTTGCCGACATGGTAACCTACGACAAAGGAGGTGGGCAGCCTCAAATGAGCGACAACGAACGTTGGCTGGTCACGGGGGCATCCGGGCAGCTCGGCGGACACCTGCTGCGGCAACTGAAACGCGACACAGTTAATAAGACGTTGCTGGCCCTGGCCGGGCGCGGCCCCGTCGACGAGAACGTGAAGACCCTGCGCGTGGACTTGGCTAACGAGCAAGACCTGCGGCGCGCGGTCGATGATTTTCGCCCTACGCACGTGGTGCACGCGGGCGCGATAACCGCCGTCAGCGACGCTTATCAACGCCCCCAGGACGCCGAACGCGTTAACACCTACGCGACGCGTGTGTTGGCCGACGCCGCCGAACTCTGTGCCGCGCGCTTCGTGTTCATCTCCACCGACATGGTCTTCGACGGGACCGCCGCCCCCTACCGCGAATCTGATCCGCCGCGACCGCTCAGCCACTATGGGCGTACCAAGGCCGCCGCCGAACTCCTGCTGGTTGGCCGCACCCACGTGCTTACTATTCGCTTGCCTCTGATGTACGGCCTCCCCTGCGGCGGGCGGGAAACGACGTTCTCGCGCCAGTTGGCGGCAGCGCGGCGCGGCGAACCGCTGAAGCTTTTTGTGGATGAATGGCGAACGCCTGTTTGGATTCAGGATGCAGCCCGGGCCGTAATCGGCCTGGCGCGCACCGGCCTTACCGGGCTGATTCACGTCGCCGGCCCGGAGAGGCTGTCGCGCTTCGACTTGATCGAAAGGATCGTCGCGGCGATGGGAATAGCTGACGCCAAGCTGCAACCAGTCTCGCGGCTCTCGATCGCGGCCCCGGAACCGCGGCCGGCAGATTTGTCACTCGATTGCGGCCTCTTGCGAAACAGTTTTCCGGAGTTGGCGCCGCGGCCGGTTGCGGCCTGTGGCCCGGACTTTTGACCTGCGCCGGCCGCCGCACGGTCTCTAGCCCGCCCAGCCAGTCACATTGGAACGTCTGGCCGTCAAGCCAGTTGTAGCCGATACAGAAGCGCCGTTTGTCGACCGGGATGCGAATGCTCAGTCTGTTTTTGGCTCTTCAGCACCCTCGTTATTATCGGATCTCGAGGCTGTTATCAGGGATGGTCGCTCAATCTTGCGCTCTGGGCAGGTGCGAATGCGGCTAAGTGAGCGAACCGACGATTTTCCAGACCTGTAACTCAGTATTGCACTCAGGCGGGCCTTCGTGTTATTCTGATTTTGGCTTGAGCGCATTCGACGTTGCCCGTCCTACAGGCCGGGCAAGAGTTCGTGCCACACACTGCGCTCGAGTTGGAAGGGTGAATGGCAAAGTTCCTTTTTCCAGGCTAACGAGGGGCTAGGAGATTTCAATGTCGAATAAATCTGTGTGCGTGCGCAAATCGGTTAGAGTCGTGGCCTGCGCGGCCCTTCTGGCGATATTCGTTTCCGGGGCGGCCGCCGGCCCCCCGAATTACATGATCATCAATTCCCCGACGTTCACCGGCAGCGCCGGCCTGAACAGCCTGGTGGCAGCCAAGACTGCCCAGGGGTTCAATGTCACGATCAAGGAATTCCCCACGACCGTGATCCCTGAGACGATTAGAGCCTACATCCAACAGTTTTGGAATACGCCCGACGCCCCCGACTACATCCTGATTGTGGGTGATTCCAACCTGATCCCAGCCTGGTATGGGCAGGGCACACGTCATGCGAATACGGACTTGTACTACGCCTGCATGGACGGCCCCGATGACTGGTGTCCCGACGTACCCATTGGACGCTATCCGGTGCGCACTACGGCGCAGCTCACGGCCGTCGTGAACAAGACCAATTATGTAGAGGCCGGCAGCTTCGCGGATCCGAGCTATATAACGCGGGTCGCCTTCCTGGCGACTGACGACCCGGGTGCGATGGCGCCCGATTCGCACGACGCGATGATCGAGGCTTATACCACGCCGGCCGGCCTCACGCCGACACGCATCTATTTCCCCTATCCGAGCGGCACCGGTACCCCCGAGATCACTGCGGCCGTCAACGCGGGCAGCTTGATCGTCACGTACATGGGCCACAGCGGGGCGACGTCCTGGTGGGGGCCGTCCTTCAACCAGAATAACGTGAACGCCCTGACCAACAGCAACAAGTACTGCCTCGTTCTGGGGCTCTCTTGTGACACCGCGGATTTCACGGCGACAGAGTGTTTCGGCGAGACCTGGCTGCGAAAGAGCAACGGCGGCGCGGTCGCGTTCATTTCGGCGAGTAACCGGATTTTTTACACGACCGAACAGGAGTGGGAGTCGGTTCGGCACCTGGAAAACTACCTCTTCCGCGCGTTCTTCGAGGATGGCGAGTATCGCGTGGGACCGGCGTTGCAGAGGGCCTTGTATTACTTCCTCGCCGATCCGGACTACGGCCCCACCCACGAATACACCCTCAATTACTTTGAGGAGTTTACCGTGCTGGGCGACCCGTCGCTGCAGATGCCCATCCTCGGCTTCCAGATCGACGTTGATCCGCCGCTGCAGTCCCGATGCGCGCCGGCCACTCAGGTACAATACACTATCCAGGTCGAACCGCATGCCGGTTTCAACCAGGCCGTGACGCTGGCCGCCTCCGGCTACCCGGCCGGCTGGAATGTCAGCTTCAGCCAGAACTCGCAACCGCCGCCGTTCACTTCGGTGATGACCGTCAGCAACATCAGCGGCGCGGCCGGCATGTACGAAATCCTCTTGACGGGCACCTCGTCTGGGGGCCTGCACCGTTACGCCCTTCCCAAGTTGCACCTGGCCTCGGGCGTTCCGGGCGCGGTCGTGCTGAGCGATCCGCCGGCCGGTGCCACGGGAGTGTCGCGGAGCCCGGTACTTGCCTGGCAAGCCGCGGGGCAGGCGGCGCAGTACGAGCTGCAGATTGCCTCGGACTATGCTTTCACCGACGTGGTATACTCGGCGACTACCGACCTGACCAGTCATAATGTCGACGATTACCTGCTCCAGCTCACGGACTACTACTGGCGTGTCCGCGGAATCAATGGCTGCGGCGCGGGCCCCTATTCCGCTATTCGCAGCTTCACTACGGTACCGCCGCCCAACTACTTCACCGAACAGTTCCCGGCCGGCGTACCGCTGGACCTCCAATACCACACCTACTACTTCATCCCGAACGGTAGCGCCGACTTCTACGAGGTCTGTGGCGAGGAGGCAACTGCGCTGCCCACCAACCCCACCGGTGGAATTTGGCTCGAGCTCTACGAAGACAGTTCCGAAGTGGTGTATCCTTTGCGGCCGATCTCGTTGTACGGCAACTCTTACTCCGTTGTTTTCGTGAACTCCAACGGCAACCTTACTTTCGTTAACGGCGACTCGACCGCCGCCGAAACCTTCGCGGTTCATTTCAACCAGCCGCGCGTCTCACCGCTGTTCACCGATCTGAGCGCCCAGCTCGGCAGCGTAACCTACAAGAATTTGGCGGACCGCCTGGCGATCACCTACCAGAATGTCCCCGAGCGCTATAGCAGCTCCGGGAACACCTTCCAGGTCGAGTTCTTCTACGACACCGGCGAAATCCACATTACGTGGCTCCAATGCCCCGCCGACGGCGCTATCGTCGGTCTGTCCGCCGGACAGGGCGTCCCGGCCGACTTCACCCCGAGCGACTTCACAGACTATCCCTGCGCCGCCGCGTGTTGCCATGCGGACGCCACGTGCACCGTGACCGAACAAGCCGCGTGCGTCGCCCCCGATCTCTGGCACCCGGAATGGCCGGACTGTGCCGTGGCCGACTGCCAGCTACCGACAGGCGCCTGCTGCCACGAGGACGGCACGTGCGAGGTAACCGAAGAGATCGCGTGCACCAGCCCCAGCGTCTGGCATGCCGAGTGGGCGGATTGTAGTGTTGCCGAATGCCCGCAACCGGCCGTACAGCGCGGAGACGCGGACTGCGACGGCACTGTCAACGTGTTCGATATCGACCCGTTCGTAATGGCCCTGACTGATCTGCCGGCCTACACGGCCCAATACGGATGTGCAGCCAACGCGGACTGCAACTGCGACGGCG
>JAGPEO010000038.1 GCA_018056925.1 Phycisphaerae bacterium | reverse complement strand
TGCCAGATATGCCATTTTGAGAAAGGAAGAGCATGAACATCGAAGACATTGTCAAACGAATCGACGTGGATGCGGCGCGCGCCTTCGTACACGCGGCCCGCAACATCATCGACGCATTGCTGCTGGAAGCGCAGGACGTTCGCAACGTGCAAACCCCGGCGGCGCGCGACTACAACGATGCGCAACTGCCGCGAGACACGCCCCCGGGCGGCTGGCTTTCGCACGAGGAAATCCGCAACACGGCGCAACGCCTCTCAGAGGCGATCGCGGCCGAGAAGTGGTCCGACGGGGTACTCTTCACACTGCAACTGCTGACGGCACTGGGAGGTGGGCTATGACAAGCGCGCTTCTGCAATGGCGGGCGGCGCGGGCCCGGGCGACTTCTTACCGCGCATGGCCGCTGTGCCTGGCCGCGCTGATCCTTTTGGCGACGGCGGGCGGCGGCTGCACGCGTGAGTCGGTGCGGCTGGCGCTCGACGCCCAGCGCCGGGCGGACCAGGTGCAACAGGCCGTTTTTGAACAACAAGATGAATCCTTGCGAATCCTGTTATTCCGCGACCTGGTGAACCGGCTGGAGAAGGCGGGGCGGCCGCTGACAGAGGCCGAGCGGGCTGCGTTGAACGAAATTTGGAACGAGCGCGACCTGGTGCAGTTCTGGGCGGTACAGAACGAGCGCGCCCAGGCGCTGCGCATCGCCGGCGTCGATGCCAAGCTGGCGAGCGATCAGGCCATCGTCGACCTGCTGATCAAGTCCATAGAAGCGCGGGCCAAACGCGTTGAGCAAAAACTTGTGGCGAAAGCCGCGGCCGAGGCGGGAGAGGCGATTGGTCAGCAGTAAACAGAGGTAATTGACGGGCTTGAAGAAGAAACTGCCATTCAATGGCGCCGGAGTTGAGAGCCAAGAAGAAAGGAGTAGCAAATGGAGACTACCGTTACGGGCTGGCGCAAATGGCTTTGGCCGCTGCGCAGCCGGAAGGCACAAGTCGCCGTGGCAACCATCGTGGTAGCTTACGCGGCTCACGCCGGCCTGGAGCTGAACGAGGAACTGGTCACGACGATCCTGGGCGTGGGCGTCGCCCTCATTCTGGGCATCGCTCACGAGGACGCGGGCCGGGCGGGAACCGGGCGAGGATGACAACTGCCGCGTTGCGAACGCCAGAAGCGGTGCGGGCAAATGCGCGGATGCTGAGGTTCTTGGCGGCATCCGGGGCGACACGCCCCGGCTCTGCTACGGGGGGCACGCCCCAGCTCTGCTGTGCGGTTTTAGTCTGCGGAATTCGCCTGTATCGCCACTCGCCGGACAACGATCGTGCGGGCGAACAGGTCGCCTACCCGCTGCCGGTTGCGCGACAGAAGCATCACAAAGGCTAGAATCCAGAAGAACGGCAGCACTTCGATTACGCGGAAGAGATTGCGCACGACAACGCGAACGGCCGGGGCGCGGCGGCCTTGTTCGGCGACGACTTGCAGCCCGAACAACATCTTGCCGGCCGTCCGCCCCGTGAGCAGTTCCATAATTAGACAGTAAGCCGCATAACTGCCGGCACTGAGCAGCATCCACAACAACACAGGCGCCGAGGGACCGTCCTGCGCTCCGGAGTCAGATATCAGGTTTACAGCCGCGCGCATAGCGCTCGACCAATTCAAACCCGACACCAGAGCCGCGACAAAGGTGAATGGCAACAGGTCGACCAACGCCGCCGCCAACCGCTGCAACACGTAGGCCGGCGCCTGGCCCGCCGCCATCGGGAACGGCATCACCAGACTGCCGCGGCGCAGGACGAACAGCGCCACCAGAATGGCGAGCAGCACAGCCGCACGCAGCGCTTGTAACAGCGCCGGCAGCACGTTCTGAGGCGGCCTCGCAAACAAGTCGATCGTGCCTAGCGTGGGCGGGCCCTCGAAGCGTCCAAACCGCAGGTATGCGGACCCGTCCGGCAGACTGACCTGCACGCCAAGGTGCTGGTTGAAGCCACAGGCGTCGACCGGCGTCGGCGTCCCGGTCGTACTGGGCGGCAGCGGCGAGAGCTCGAGACTCGCCGGCTCCCAGGAGTAATTGGCTCCTGCGCCCATGAGCCGGAAGAACCGCAATTCGCCGTTGCCGTCCGCGTCGGCCACGTTCAGTACGAGCGTGGGCAAGCGATTGACCAGCTTGGGCCAGAATCCTTTCAAGCCCGCCACGTCCGAAAGGCGCGGGCCGGATACCCACTGGCCGGTCAATGGCTCGAAGGTCCAGCAACTCAGGCCATCCAAACCAGGCGTGGATGAGAAGAGCATCAGACCGCCGGGCGTTGCACAGAGCCGCGGACGGAGCTCCGGTGTGCGCTCGGCGGCGACTTCGGCCGGGCACGGCGCCACCGCCGACCAGCCGAGTTGGTCGTAGCGGACCAGAGTCAGGGGCGCCGCGGTGGTCGTAAACATGCGTGTGGCCGGCCGATTGGCGGCAGCGTCGTAGGCCGGCAGCTCAGCCGCAGCTTGTGTCTCGATTAATGCGTGCGGAACGCCGTCCACGGCGGTCGCATCGAAAGGAACTTGCCGCTGCGGCAGGTAAAGCGCCGGGGCCCACTCGTCAGAGTAGCGGTAAAACGAGCCGTCTTCCTGAAACGTGTACGCCTGCTGGCCGGCGGCGATGAGCTGGACGCTACGTGCATTGAGCGGCTCGGCCAAAACCGGCTGGCCGGTGCGGTCGCGATAGGACAGGAACGTGCGATCTCTTTCAACGCGTGCCGTCCAGAGCCGGTCCTCACTGGCGGCGATCAGGGCCCGCGGCTCCGGCGACGCTGCGGGGCGCTGAGCGAACGCCGAGCGCACGGTTAACACGCAGAGAAGGAACGCCAGCAGATGCCATGCGGGCGCGGATTTCGGACGAAAAAGGCGTCCAGATCGCGAATTCCGAATGAGCAACCTCACTGCTGCTGTGCGTCCAACTCCTCGACTTCGCCTGCCCAGCTTTCCGGAAACGCAAATGTCTCCGGCGGCAGATCGGGCCGTAACGCCACTCGAGTGGCGTCGAGCCGCATCTCGGCCTCGTCCAGCGGCCAGTATATGACGTACTTACGCGGCGTATACGGTCCCTTGTCATCGATCCGGCTATATTTGTCGAGAATGGCCCGCATCTGAATCTGGTTGTCGGGCGTGCGGTCGATAATCTCGATCGGCTGGTACGGCGGCGCGGGGTCCAGCTTGATTTCGCGCGTGCTGGACGGCCGCTGGTATACCAGGTAGTACGCGCCCTCCGCCTCGCGCAGGTCGGGCGGATTCCCGTCAGCCTGCGTGGTTGGCAGTGGCCGCAGCATCAGCGCGTCAATCAAATCATCAGCCGGCAACGGCAGTTGACTCGAACCCGACCCCAGACTCGCCCAGCGGCCCCACCAGAGCTTGTTCGTTTCAGGCTCAACCCACAGCCAGAAACGCTCATCATTCGAGCCGAATTGTGCGATTGTGCCGGCGAGTGAGCGGATATCGAATCGCAGGCTGTGCGGCTGAGCGAAAATCAGAGACGCGTCCTGGCCCAGGAACCGGCGGTCCTTGCCTTTCGCATCGCGGAAGCGAAAAGACGCGAAGCCCTTGTACTGCACCGGGGCCTGAATTTGAGACAGATTGTTGTTGACGCGATCCAGGGCCTGTTGCGCGGTCTGCGGCGCGATTCCCGGCCTGCATGGCCGCGGGCAACCCGTCAGCAGAACCAGCGCTGGCAGCAGTGCGAGGCCGCCATACTTGAACATGCTTCATTCCTCCAGCGCGGCAGGTTGATTCTCGACAGGGTCGCGCCCTGTCGAGGCGGTTTCGGACTCACCCGGCGGCGACGCCAGGAGTTGTTCGAGTTGCCCACTGAGCCGTTCCAGCTCCTCTTCGGCCAGGTCGGGCCGCGCCACCCGATGCACCTCGCCGGTTGCCGGAACGCTGAATTCCCACTCTTCGTGCTCGCCGACCGTCAGGCTGCGGTCGAGTTTAATAACGCGCTTGCGCCACAACAGCAGCGCCAGGACAAAACGGAACTGGACTTTTTCGGGTCGTGGGTCGGCCTCCAGCCCGCGGAAGAATTCGTACATCGCGGCGCGATCGAAGATCTGGACTTTCTTCGTGGGAATCGGGCGGCGAGTTTGCCACGTGGCCAAAGCGGCCGGCTCGGGCGGCGGTTCGCACCTGGTGCAATAGTCGCGGCGCTGATAGCCCGTGTCCGATTCGTACAGGCAGGCGCGAAATGCTTCCCCCGGCTCGAACGCGTGAGCACAGGTCGCACAAGCGCTGCCCGGTTGGGGCATTTGCCATTCGGTTGCCAATCACACCCTCCTACCGAGGATAACTTTGGATTATAGGTTAAGGTGAAGAAACTGCGAGCCCGGTGTAGCAGCGGCGATGAATCGGCGGTTGGTGAGCGAGGGGGCGCGAGCGCCGGCGGGTGGGACGACTCGTGGCGGCGCCGGGCGAGCGATTGCGCGGATGGAAAGGCAGGGCGGGTGATCGCTGCGCGGACGGGTGCACTTGCCCGCATTTCGGGGCGGCACGCCAGAGGCAGCGGGAAACTGCGCGGATGGGGAGATTCTTGGCGGCATTTCGGGGCGACACGCCCCGGCTCTGCAAGGCGTCGCGGGCTCGTGCGACCATGGTAAGATAGTAATTAGTAATGGTGGTTGGACCGACCCGCGTTGCGGGCGGCTCCAGTGTGGCGCGGGCTGAGCGTGCCCGCCGGCGCGCTGCGTGGCGCGCCTTGATTAATACAGGCTGCGCGAATTTGCCAAGCCGGCACGATGGACCGCGCGTTCGGTGCGTTCGCATGGCAGAGTCGGGATATCCTTGCGCATGACAGACACGGCACCAGCTAAGACGGAATCCGGGCAGATTTCGCTCAAGCCGCCGGAGCACGACCTGCTTCAAGACGGCAGTCTGCGACCAGTCGTTGGCGGTACAAGCTTGCCACGGGCGGACGCGGTGCAATGCTCCGGTCTACTGACTCGTCCGATCAGCGCTATCCAACGCACACCTGTTGAGAACGGTGACGCGCGCACGGAACTCGAAAAGTACAAGGTTTCGCTCCGCCGCTACTGCCCCGTTCAGAAAAGCGTCGCGGGTCTGCCCTGGGTTGGGCAATGGCATTGCCAGCGCTGTGACGCCGTCGTGCCCGGCCAGATCGTCTACGCCGCTCCAGAAGACGCCATTTACCTTGAATACGAATGCCCCACCTGCGGCCAGTACCGCGAGCGGCACCATGATGTGCTCTTCGTTCGCCGTCTGCCGGCCGCCCCGCCGCGCCAGCCGCGCACGACGTTCGGGGGTTCCCCGATCCGGCCGGTCGTGACGGCGTTGCCCAAGACCGTTGAGACTCTCTGTCCGGAATGCGCCTGTTTAATTCTCGGACGCTGCTACATGCGGCAAGGTGCGGTCTGGATGGAGAAAACCTGCCCCGAACACGGCTACTTCCGTGACAAAATAACTTCTGACGCCGAGCTGTACCTGCGGAGCATGCAATGCGGATTCGAAGACGACCGCGGCGTGCATCGCCCGCAAGTCACCGGCGCGTCAGCCTGTCCGACCGATTGCGGCCTCTGCGGGCAGCACCACAGCACCTCCTGCCTGGCCCAGATCGACCTCAGCAATCGTTGCAATCTCACTTGCCCGGTCTGCTTCGCCAGCGCCAACCAGGCCGGGTATCTCGCCGAGCCTTCCTACGAAATGGTGGTCGAGATGCTGCAGGCCCTGCGTCAGCAGCATCCCGTACCCGCGACCGCCATCCAGTTCACCGGCGGGGAGCCCACGCTACACCCGGATTTCTTCCGCATCGTGCGCAAAGCCAACAAAATGGGCTTTTCGCATGTCCAGATCGCGACGAACGGCCTCAAAATGGCCGAACCTGAGTTCGCGCGGCGCGCCGCCGAGGCCGGCCTGCACACGCTTTATCTCCAGTTCGACGGGCTGGACGAGGCGCGATATCGCCACCTTCGCGGCCAACCGCTGTTCGACGTCAAAATGGCGGTCGTCGAGAACTGTCGCGCCACGGGGATGAAGATTTGCCTCGTGCCGACCATCGTCAAGGGCGTCAACGACGATCAGGTGGCCGAGATCTTCAACTTCGCCGTCCGCAATGTGGACGTGATCAGCGCCATCTCGTATCAGCCGGTCTCCTTCACTGGCCGTATCAGCCGCCACGAACTGGAGAGCAAGCGTTACACGCTGGGCGACCTGGCGCACGATCTGGCGGCCGCGAGCGGCGCGGATTTGCAACGCGATTTCTTCCCTCTGAATCATGTCGTGCCGCTCTCGCGCATCATGCAGACGTTGGATGGCAAGCCGAAGATCCGCCCCACGTGCCATCCGCAGTGCGCGTTTGGCACGTACTTCTTCGTGACTCCAGAGCGCGAGGCCATCCCGATCCCGCGCTTGTTCGATACGATGCGGCTCTTCAGCGGCTTAAATGAGCTTGCGGCGCGCATCGAGCGCGAGCGGCCGGACAAGCTCGCCAACTGGCGCGACCGCCTTGAGATCGCGCTGGTTTTCCTGCGCAGCTATCGCTGGCGACAGCGCGACCTCCGTGTTACGCCCTTCACTTTCATCCGCGCGTTGCGGGGTCTCACAAGTAAAGAGGTCGGCCGCGGCGCAGGCGGGCAGAAGACCTATCGCACGCTGATGGCGGCGGGCATGCACTTCATGGACCGCTACAACTACGACACGGAGCGCATCCGCCGCTGCGTCATCCAATACAGCACGGTTGACGGCATCTACCCCTTCTGCACCATCAACGCCGGCCCGACGTATCGGCCGTATTTGGAAAGAATGTATTCGGCCCCGCTCACGCCGGACAGGCTTGCAACTCAGCACAGCGGCTGATGCTTCGGCGGACCGTAGTTCCCGGAGGACATTGCGCGAATGGGGCTAATATGCCCCAGCGCTGCTCGCGGCGTACCTCTTGATCCCCCGATCCCTTGATCCCTTTGCTCTGGCGTGGGGCTAGCTCAGCATGTTGGTGATGTCCTTGAACGTGACCAGCACGAACACGAGGATGATCGTGGCCAGGCCCACCAGCGTTGCAACCATCTGAGTCTTCAAACTCAACGGCTTGCCTTTGATCTTCTCGATGATCAGAAAGACCATCAAGCCGCCGTCGACTACCGGGAATGGTATGAAGTTGATCACCGCCAGGTTCACCGACAGAAACGCCAGGAAACTCAGCAGTTCCACGTACCCGAGCTTGGCCCGCTCGACCGCAAAGCCCACGATTCCAACCGGGCCGGAGACGTGCTGCACCGTGCTCGTGTCTCCCTGCGCGAGGTTCTTGACGATGGCGGTCACCAGACGGTACATCTCGACCAGCACCGCGCCGGTTTGCCGCGTGCCCAGTCCCAAGGCGGTCAACGGGTTGTTCACCCGCACGACAGTTTGCGCGTGTTTGAACGGAATATTGGACGGCTTCGGTAGCAGCAAGACGCGCATCTGCCATGGATCCGTGTTGGAACCGTCGGCCGCCACTGTGAACTCGCCGCGATGAATCTGCGGGTCGTCGGGGGCGGTCTGGTATTCCACCGTTACCGTCTCCCCCTTGTGTTTTTCCAACAGTCCTCGAATGGCCGACACGGCGGGCAGACGCAACACTTCGTCGCCCTGCGTGAGCCGGCTCTCGCCGGCGATTGATGTCACCAACACCAGCGGCGGCAGGTTCAGGGCATCGACCACGCTCGAGGGCACTGTCATCCGTCCCTCAGCTTCGACATTGCCCGTGCGGTAGCGCACCGTAATCGTCTGTCCCGCCGCTGCACGCAGAGCGTGCAGTACGTCAAACCAGGTGTTGGTCGGCGTGCCGGCTACCTCCAGGATTTGTGAGCCGCGCGGCATTTTCAAAGCGCTCGCTGGACTGCCGTCGGCCACTTGGGCGACGATAGGCCGGGTATCCTCGTTCACAAATGCGATGCCGACCTGCGCCTTGGGCGTGCCCAGCAGGTGAAACGGCCGCTGGGGCGTAACGACCAGGTCGATCTGTTTTCCGTCGCGCTCGACCACGATCGGAATCGGCCGATCGACGTTGGCCTGAATGGTTTCCACGATTTCCGCGAACACGGGATTGGGAATCGTGCCCCACTGCACGATCACGTCGTCGGCGCGTACCCCGGCCTTGTCAGCCGGTTGTCCGGGCAACACGGTGCCAGCCTTGCAGCGTGGGCTGAGGCCGAGAACGTTCTGCGCCTCACTGCGGCGCTCAGATTTCGCGGAGGTAGAGGGCATCTCGGTCACGAAACCCGCCGGCAGAGTGGCTTTGAAACTCGTGCTGCGCGTGGGATCCTCTGGGTCGGGGCGCTTAAGGGTGATTTCTGCTCCTGACGCGCCGGTAGCGGTCACGTACGCGCTGAACGCGTACAGGAACTCCGTCGCGCTACTGACCGGCTTGCCCGCAACTTCGGTGATCCGGTCGCCCGCGCGCAGCTCAGGGACGTCTTCCAGGCGGACGTCACTCGCCAACTCGGTCGTCGTGGCCGGGGAAATACCGGCTTCCACCAGAGGGCTTTCGGCGCCGCGCACCGTTTGCAGAATTAGTGCATCCGGGAGTTCGCGGCCGTCACGCTCCACCTGGAAAACCACGGAGCCGTTGTCGGACAGGATCACCGCCGTTGCGATGTCGCGGAAGCTGGAGACTTTTTCGCCATTGGCAGTCAGGATGAGATCGTTTGGTCGCAGGCCGGCGGCGGCCGCGGGGCTGGAGCCTTCCATGGGCCCGAGGCGCGGCGCGATCTCCGGCTTTCCGACCATGTACACGCAGGCGTAAGCCAGGATCGCGAACAGGGCGTTAAACACGACACCCGCCGACGCGACCACCATGCGTTTGCCGACCGGCTTGTTTGTGAAGGCGCGCGGGTCGTCGGTCATGCGGTATTCGCCGGTCTCTTCGTTCAGGATGACGTCGTCCTGGCCCAGCATCTTGACGTAGCCGCCGAAGGGCAGGGCGTTAAGGCAGTAGTCCGTCTCGCCGAAATCCCGTTCGCGTTGCTCATCCGTCGTGTAGTTTGGCCGCTTACCGAATGTAAACCCTTCGCCGCGGCGCCAGCCGAAGAGGCGGTAACCGAAGCCGACCGCGAAGCGGTCGACGCGGATGCCGGCCCATTTAGCGGCCAGAAAATGGCCCAACTCGTGGACGAAGATGATGATCGAGAAACCGATCAACACCTTGATGAGTCCGAGAGTGCCGCCGAGCCAGTCCAGATCGCCTGCTGCGAGTGTGTTCATCAGGCTCCAACCCGAATGCATTCATCAACCTCTTGTCGCGCCCAGGCGTCGGCGGCCATCAGGTCGGCCAGCGCCGGCTGCGCTACGCCGCGGTGCCGCCGCAAAGTCCGGCCGGCGAGTTCCGCGATCTGTCCAAATTGAATTTCGCCGGCGCGGAAGCGCTCGACGGCGGCCTCGTTGGCCGCGTTCAGCACGGCCCCGCACGTTCCGCCGCGCTGTGCGGCTTCGTGGCCCAGAGTGAGTGCAGGGAAGCGCTGCGGATCAGGCGGCTCGAAATTCAGTCGCCGCGCTGTGTCCCACGTCAGGGGCTGCGCCAAGCCTGGGGCGCGCTGCGGGTACGTTATGGCGTATTGTATCGGGGTTCGCATGTCGGGGGTACCGAGCTGAGCGATGACGGAACCGTCCCGGAATTCGACCATGGAGTGCACGATGGATTCCGGATGCACCAGGACTTGAAGCCGGTCGACCGGCACGTCGAACAGGTAGTGCGCTTCGATGATTTCGAGCGCTTTGTTCATCATGGTGGCGCTGTCGATCGTGATTTTCGGGCCCATCGACCAGGTGGGGTGGTCGAGGGCCTCCGCGATCGTGGCCTGGGCGATCCGCTCTTTCGGCCAGGTGCGGAATGGGCCGCCGGAGGCAGTGAGGTAGATTCGCCGCACTTCTTCGGGGCGGCCGCTCATCAGGGCCTGGAAGATGGCGGAGTGCTCGCTGTCGACCGGGATCAGGCGGCAGCCGCGCTGGCGCGCGAGCGGCATGATGATAGAGCCGGCGACGACGAGGGATTCCTTGTTCGCCAGGCCGACGTCGATGCCGCGCTCGACCGCGGCCAGCGTGGCCGGCAGGCCGGCGACGCCGACGATGGCGGCCAGGACGAAATCGGCGTCGGTCGTCTGGACCAGCTCGACCAGCCCCTGCGGTCCGGCCAGGACGCGCGTGTTCGGGGGACAGGCGCGGGCGAGGTCGGCCGCGCAGGTTTCGTCGGCGATGGCGACCGTGCCAACCCGGAAGCGGCGGGCCTGCTCGGCGAGCTTGGCCCAATCCCGCCCGGCGGCCAGGCCGACAACGCGCACGTCGGGTCCCAACCCGCGAACTACGTCAAGGGCGGAGCAACCGATCGAGCCGGTCGATCCGAGGATTATCAGCCGGTGGTGCATTCGGGGTAGTATAGCGGGGGGTTGGCGGACGACGCCATGCGGGCGTGATAAGGTGATAGCGTGATAAAGTGATAACGGCGCGGCCGGGCTACGTCGACTGCGCGAATCCTTATCACCCTATCACTTTATCACTTTATCACGGCAACATGGTTGCCATGGATGCTAACCTTATAAGGTGAACGGCGCCGCGTCGGCGTCAGGGTTCCGTAATTTGGAAGGGGGATACGCGAAACTGGTTGATTACCAGGTCGAAGTAGGGTTGTTTGATGGCGTTGCGAATGGTGTCCGGCGTGGTCTGCGACGGGTCGTACGTGATGTGAACCGCGGATGCGCCGGGGCCGGGCCAAGCTTCGATTTTCAAATAACCCGGGATTTCCAGGTCGTCGTCGCGTTCGAGAAAGTAGGCCAGCAGGTTGGCGCTGCCGCGACAGGTCACGCCTTCGATGTTCAACTGCAGTGTGGCTGTCGTGGGCGGCGCCGTGCCGCGCGTCTGGACAAACGAGGGCAGCGGAAACGTGTACGTCGCCGCTACGGCGGCGCCGATGCAGAGCAACAAGATGGCGATCAGCGCCGCCTGCGGCCACGGCCCGCTCGTTACGGCCAGTCGCCCGCGGCGGTCCAGGTGCCGCGGCAGTCCCCAGGTGAGTGCGCCGCGCTTGCGGGTCGGGCAGACTGCCACACATTCGAGGCAGGCCGTGCAACGCGCCGCGGTCACGTTTGCCTGGGTGTGTACGCGAATGCCCATCGGGCATACGCGGCTGCAGGCGCCACAATCGGTACACGCGTCCGGGCTGCGCTTGATGCGCATCAGTCCGAAGCGCGAGAATGGTGTGAACACGGCCGCCAGCGGGCAGAACCAGCGGCAAAAGGGTACTTTGACAAACAGCGAAATCAGCAGGATCGCGCCGCTGATAACGTAGGCCCAGAAAGTGATGTCTTCGCCGTGCCGGCTCAATAATGCGTAGCACGGGTCGTAGCCGCGGAAAACCAGTTCGCCGGCCGTCCAGGTGAAATACAGGATTAGGCCCAGCACGGCGTATTTCAGCAGTGCCAGGCCGCGGTCCAGACCGTATGGCACGCGCCGCGGCCTGATGCGCAAGCGCCGGGCGGCCGCTTGCAACCATTCACTGATGGCCCCGATTGGGCAGACATAGCCGCAGAAGGCCCGCCGCAGCAGCAGTACCGAAAGCAGCACGCCGCCGAGGATGTAGAAGTTCGAGACTCCCAGCGAGCAGATCAGGTTTCCCTCGCGCGCGTAGGTATACAGCGCCTCGACGCCGCCGAAGGGGCACCAGGCTTCGGCGTTGCCGCCCACGAGAAATACTGCCACGAGTGTCAAGAGTAGAAAGGAGAATTGGACTATGCGGCGGGCAAAGGTCATTGTCAGGCGGTTAGGTGAGGCAACTGAACAAGCAGGGGACAAGCGGGGCGAGGGCTCACTCTTTCCACTCTTTACAGTTCACCCCGGGGGCATGCCCGCGCCCCGCTGCGCGGGGCTTGGGCATGGCACCCATGTCGAGGGATTGAAAGTCGAGACTCAAACGCGAAGCTTCCTGTTATGGCTTGCTGGGGGCATTTGACTTGCCGTGGCCCTTGCAATCCTCGTGGGACTTCTGGTCTTTGCCCTGGCATTTCTTCTTCAAGGGACATTTGCCGCAATCCGGGCCCTTGCTGCACTTGGATTCAGCAACCTTGGACTGCGTATCGAGGGCCTTTTTGAATTCCGGCTTGCTCTGGAGGGGCTTCAGATCGTCGCAGGTCCGCGCCTGCTCTTTGATAGCATCCAGCCCGCTGGGCGGTGTGGTCTCGAAGCAGCGCACCAGCGCCGCTGTGGCTTCCTTGTGCTGGCCGAGTAGAGTGTGCAGCCGGGCCAGGTCAAATTCGCACTGCGGGCTCTCGGGTGCGTCGTCCTTGAGCGTGCCGAGCAGCTTCGCGGCCTCATCTTTCTGACCCTGGCGCGCCAGCGCCAGACCCAGCAACACGCGCACTTGGGCGTCGATCTTTGACTGCGTGATGCCGCGCAATCCCTCGGCCGCCTCCGAATTCATGCCCAGCGCCAGCCGGGAGCGGGCCAGCATGACGGCCGTTTCGGTCGTGTTCAGCTTGGTGTGAGCCCTATTCGCCAGAGCCAGAGCCTGGTCATGAATCCCGTTCTCATCGTAGAAGGTGTGCAGGGCCTTGGCCGTGTTCAGCCACTTTTCATTGTCGGTCTGCTCGTCGAGCGTCTGGCGCATCGCGAGCACGCGCTGCACGATCGCGGCGCGCACCTGATAGTTCTGATTGTCGGGCTCCGCCTTGGCCGCGGCCTCGAAAGCCTTGGCCGCTCCGTCGAGATCGCCCTTGCTGAGCAGTTCGGTGCCCTGCGTGAATTGCGCCTGACCATCACCGTCGCCGGCCCAGCTTGCGGCCGGGAGAATTACGCACAACAAGCCGACCAACACGCCCTTAAGCTTCATTTTGTTCTCCTTCGTCGTCATGGAAACTGCCGTACCGACCGCACGCCTCGCGCCGCCGGCAAACCGGGAAAATTTCAAATCAGGGGGCCTTCCGCTCCGTGTTCAAGCGTGCCAACTGCTCGGGCGTCAGGGCCATACGGACCTGCAGCACGCAATGAATGCGGTCCTTCCATTCCTGGGCTCGCAGCCCGGCAATCTTATCGGCCAGACTCTCCACCAGTTGGGAATCAATCTTGTCTGCCGTGAGGGCTTGCTCGAGCTGTGCCAATGAGTCTTCCAAAACCTTGGCCTGCTGCTCGCGCTGCCGCAGACAGACCCCTCCGCCGCAGCAACTGAATATTTTTACTCTTTGTTCCTCAGATAGTTGCAGCTCGTCGGCGAGCGGACAGTTCGGCCGGTCGAGAGTTATCGGACAGAATCCGCCGGCCGCACAGGGGCTGGCCGATGTCCGCCGCTGACCGACCAGGAACGCGTTCAATGCTGCGCTGCCGAGCAGCGCGCCGGTTAGAAGCCATATCACCAAGGACTGTCTCATGGTCTCAGGCGTCCCGTAAGTTCCTCAAACAGCACAACTTCGGGGCGGCGCGCCAATGCGTCCAGCTCGCGGTCCTGTAGTCCAGCGCCCGCGACCGCGCCCTGGAGTTCGCGCAGGGCGAGCTCCACAGCAATGCTAGCCTCGGCCGACGCTGCGTCCGGCCGGGCGGGACGTACGATCAGCAGGCGTTGTGCAGTCACGCACAAGGCCAAGCCGGCTGCGGCGGCGGTTATCCGAATTCCCCACTCGCGAATTCTTCGGCGACGGCGCTGGGAGGCGAGCGCGCCCAGCACGCGGGGGAGCAAGTTCGCCGGCACTTCGGCGGGCGTGCCCGACTGCAACACACGGTTCAGCAGCGAAAGTCGCGCAAGATACGCGCGGCACGCCGGACAGGTCTGCAGATGGGCGACCAGGTCTTCGCGGCGCGCGGGGTCTAACTCGCCGTCGTGGTAGGCCGAAAGCTGTTTTTGGGCATCTTGGCAGGTCATCTTTCCTTCCGTGCCGCTGTTTTGACACCGGTGGGAATTCGTCTATTCCCTTTCGGGCGAAAAAGTTTTGGCGGGGGCGTTGGTATTTGCTGCCTGTCGTGACCGGGTCATTTTTCGGTCGTTTCATCGAGCATCGCGGCCAGGAGCCGGCGGGCGCGGGAGAGGCGGGACATGACGGTGCCGGGCGGAATGTCGAGCAACTCCGCGATTTCGGCATAGGAGCGGCCTTCGATCTCGCGCAGCACGAGGCAGGCCCGATAGGACGGCGGCAGTCGCTCCAGCAGCGCTGCCGCGCGGGCGTTTTCGTCCTTTGTCGCCGGCAGCCGGCCGGGCTCCGCAGTCACAAGCCGAATTCGCTGCGCAACCGCAGCCTTCTCCGCCGCAGCCCGTCGCCGCCGTTGTCGCAGCTTATTCAAGCAGTACCGCACCGCCAGGCGGTAGACCCACGTCGAAAAACGCGCCTGGCCGTCGAATTTTCCGGCCTGTTCATAGACGCGCAGAAAAATTTCCTGCGCCGCATCCTCGGCATCGGCGGAATTGCCCATTAAAGCCCGGCTGAGGCGAAGTACCGCATCCGACAGCGCCCAAAACACCGCCTCCAGCGCCGCGATGTCCCCGCTGCGCAGCCGCCCCACCGTCTCCGCATCCGGTTCCCGACGCGCATCAGGGTCCAAGCCGACAACTCCTCAGCTTCGCCGGATCTCTGCACTCGCGCGCTGCAGGCAATGCCGCTCTACGGCAGGCCAGTTAGGACCGGCCGCGGTATTATTGGGGCACCATGAGCCAAGACCAAGCCGCCTGCGCGCCTCCGGTGATCGTCGCCCGCAAGCTGACGCGGAAGTTCGGCAATTTGGAGGCCGTGGCCGGAGTGGATTTCCAGGTTCAGCCCAACCAGTGCATCGGCTTTTTAGGACCCAACGGAGCCGGGAAGACCACGCTGATGCGCATGATCTACAGTGCGATCGAGAAAACCTCGGGCGAGCTGACCGTTTTCGGGCTCACTCCGATGGTGGATCGCAAGCTCATCAATTCCCGCTTGGGCGTCGTCTTCCAGGACAACAACCTGGACGAGGACCTCGACGCCGCCGAATGCCTGCACGTGCATGCACTTTACTGCGGGTTGGACTGGCCCACAGCCCGCCGCCGCACGGCTGAGCTGCTGGAGTGGCTCTCGCTGGCCGACAAAGCCCGTAGCCGCATCCGCGCCCTTTCCGGCGGCATGGTACGGCGGCTGATGGTCGGACGCGCGCTGCTGAACGGGCCGGAGCTGCTGATTCTGGACGAGCCCACGACCGGTCTGGATCCGCAGGTACGGCACGTCATCTGGGCCATGCTGCGCGAGCTGCGCCGCCAGGGCATTACCATCCTGCTCACCACGCATTACATGGACGAGGCCCAGCAGCTCAGCGACAGCATAATGCTCATGGACCGCGGGCGCATCATACTCAGCGGGCGCCCGCAAGAGCTGATCGAACGTCACCTGGAGCGGTATGTTCTTCAGGTTTCGGGTCTGGAGAGCCGGCCGGCGCTGAGCGCCGACGTGCGGCACGAGCATGTCGGCGACACCGACTACTTCTATTCACACACCGAGCCGCCGCTCCAGGCGCTATACCGCCAGTTGCCGCAGAACGCGCTGCTGCGGCACGCCAATCTGGAAGACGTATTCTTGAAATTCACGGGGCGCGGGCTGCACGAGTGAGGCGAAAGGGCAATACCAGTGACCGAGCGCGAACGCGGCCGGCATGAAGAGCTGATTGAGCAGGAGCTCGCACGGGCTGCGCAGGCGGCTCAGCCGGCGGCCGAGCCGGTGCTTGGCGTGCGGCCGCCGCAGTTGGGCTATTTCCGCACGCAGACGCGGCTGCGGACCGGCTGGTTCTGGAGCCTATACGGTGTGTGGTACCGGCATGTTCGGGTCTACACAAAGACGCTACTGGCCAATGCCGCACCGCCGGTCTTTGAACCGCTGTTCTTCTTCACCGCGATCGCCCTGGGCCTCGGCAGCTACATGCCCAATGCCAGCTTCGACGGTCTGCCGTACGCCACGTTCGTCGCCAGCGGCCTGGTGGTTGCGTCGGCCATGTTCACGTCCGTCTTCGAGACGACATTTGGCACATTTGTGCGGCTGGTTTATCAGAAAACCTACGACGCCATGCTCGGCACGCATCTGGCGCTGAACCAGATCTTCATTGGCGAGCTGCTGTTTACAGCCACTAAGGGTGCGGTGTTTTCGAGCATTGTGCTGGGTGTGACGGCGGTCTTCGGGGTGCGGCCGACGGCCTGGTGCGTGCTGGTTCCGATAGTCGGGGCGGCGACGGCGTACCTATTCGGGGCGATTGGCCTGATTGTCACGAGCTATGTGCGGATGATCAACAACTTCTCTTTTTTCACCAGCGGGATAATCACGCCGCTGTTTTTCTTTTCCGGCACTTTCTTCCCGGTGCGTGGGCATAACGCGGTGTTGACGGTATTTGCCAGTCTTCTGCCGCTTACTCCGGCGATTGAACTGTCGCGGGCTTTGTACAAGGGCGAGTTTACCCGGGTCACGTTGGCGTATCTGGCGGTCTTTTGCGTCTATATTGTCATCTGCCACGTAGTGTCGTTGCGGAGAATGCGCAAGCGCCTGCTGTCCTGAATCACCGCGTATGGGCGCCTGCGCGGCTATGATCCGTGGGCCCGAAACGCACGGTTTCGGACCCACGGGTATTGGCGTGCCGTTGTGGCGAGACCGGTACCACTGTCTGCCCACTCAAGGGCTGACAGGCTCGACGGGATAGACGCTGCTCGGAGACACTGCCGCTCCTCCCACCGTGGCACGCGCGGAGAGCGGCAGAGGGGGCAGTGTGGAGGCGCCCGTGGCGTCCATCTGCCGCGTGCCGCTTCCGCCGGCGGACGAGGTCACCGTGACGCTGCCCGGCGGCACCAGCACGTCCGGCACGACCAGGCGCCAGGAGGGGGACATCGTGCCGTAGCCGACCACGGTCAGCGTCGGCCGCGGCAAGGTGTCGCTGGAGGTGGCGTCTATGGTCAGAACATGGTTCGTTGCGTCGTAAAGGGCGCGGGTCACGTGCACGGCGTCGACCAGATTGGTTGTCAGCGTGGTGGGTAGACTACTCGGCGGGTTGGTCCCGGTGACCGCAACGGTGGCGGGTAACGGCGTGTCGACCCCAACCGGGAGCCGGGCGAAGTAGTTGCCGGTTCCATCGGTGATCATCGGCACATCGACGATGGTGGGGCCGGCATTGACGATCAGAGTGGCCGTCGGGACGGCGGTTGCGTA
>JAGPEO010000037.1 GCA_018056925.1 Phycisphaerae bacterium | reverse complement strand
CGCTGACTTGCAGCTTCTCGGTTCGGGAGCAGTTCTCCAGGGCCAACGCCGTTTTGACGGTTGCGCCGGGTTCGAAAATGCGCGTCGGCTCATCGAAGACGAACTCGCCGTGCACCACGGCGCGGCGCTCGACATGATGCCCGATCTGGAATTCGTCCAAATAGAGCGTCTGCTTGCCGAGTTTGCTCGTGCTGGCGCGAAAACCCTGGAACTGCACGGGCCAAGTCAGCTCGCCCGTGCCCTGAATGCGCTTGAGCTTTTCCGCATCGCAGGCGATCTCGACGTAGGTCCAGCGATTCTTGGCGGACACGGTTTGAGCCGGCGTTTCGAAGATCTGATCGTTCGCATCGCGTAATCGAAAAGCCAGATCGAACGATCCCCCGTTGAGCCAGTAAAATGCCGCAATTCGGTCCGCCTGATCGTAGCGGCCTGGGTCGCGGAGGCGGAAATCAACGACGGCCGAGGCCTCGCCGCCGGTGACGCCAATCTCAAGCTGCAAGCAGCTCTGCCCGCGTGCGGGAACAGTGGATCGCTTGAGTGCGCACGCGGTGCGCAGCACGTTCTCCACGCTGGCGATGGTGGTGGCGACCGAATCATCCTCGAAATCGGCGATGGTCGTCACGACTGGCACGTCGTCGGCCGCGAAGCCGGCAGCGGCGAACAGGAACAGTATGGCGGCCACGCAGAACAGCGCGCGCGGGGCTTGCCGCAAGAGGCAAGGGCGCTTCACGGCAGCAGTTCGGCCAACTGCAGAAGGCGTTGCGTGTACGAGTGCCGCGCGGAAAGTTGCTGGGCGGTCTTGCCGGCCCGGGCCAAGGTGCGCCCCGGGTCGCGCCGGTAGTCCTGCAAGGCCAGCGCGAGGCTGCGCGGGTCGTTGAAGGTGCGGTAATCGGCGGCGCGGAATATCGGGCTCAGCCTGGCTGAGAGCGCCGCGGGACCGCTTCCGTAGAGCAACAGCGGCCAACCCAGCGCGCCCGCTTGCACCAGCGCGGGCGAGAGCGGGTCGTCCATGCCCAAAAAGACGGCTGCTATCGGCCGGTAGGGCTTGGCTTGACTCATGAAATCCCAGATGCTGCAAAATGCGATCGCCTCTCTCTCTGATTTGGCCCGCGGTGTCCACCCATGACCAATCGTGCCAAAACCGAAAGCTCCTGACGATAACGCCTGCAGAATTGTTCGTAGCAGCGTGGCGGGAATCAAGGCGCGTTCGATCGCCCGCAGGAGCGCGGCGCGAGTTTCGCCTGGCGGCAGGCTTAGACCCGCGGCACTTTCGGCGCGCTTCAGCACAATGGAGGCTGAGATAAGTTCCCCCTTTAACCACAGTTGCGTGGCGCAGCGCTGAGCGCTGTTCCAAAGCAGTACGTGTGAAGGCTGTTCGATGCCCGCGCGGGCCGGATCGTCATCAGGCAAATCCCCCACCAGGAGTACAACGTCTTTCGGTGGAGCGGTTGGATCGCACGGTTGACAGCCCCAGTACCAGTCGAAAACGCGTGTTCCGGCGGGGCACTCGCGGCGCAAAAGGTCCGAAACGTGGGGCGACGCGCCGAGCTTCAGCGCCGAGTTGGCAGCCGCCTTGCCGACCTGATCGCTCCGCAGATGCCATTCGCAGACTGTGGCCCTCGCTCGCAATGGCAAATCAAATGAATGGCCGACAGAAACGATGAGGTTGGGCTCAAAACTTGCGAGTCGCTCGGCATGTACCAGCGGGTGAACGTCCTGCGGCCCGGCCACGATGTCGAGAAGGAGAGGCCAATCAAGCTTGCGGGCGGCGTCTTCGAGCGCGCGCGCGACGTCCTGCGCCGCCGGGTCAAGCTGCAGGGCCAGCACGGCGAGGCGGGGAGGACAGGTTGCGGCCAGCGTAGGAGGCGGAGCGGTTGCCAGCTCTTGAAGGCGGCGGGCACGGGCGGCACTCACGGCACTGGCACAGTTCGCACAAATGGTTCGGACCTGCTCGAGCCGAGTTTGAGACACCTGGGGTAGACAAATTATTAGGCCTGGCGGAAGTAGGCCCGGATGCGCGGACAGTTGGTGCTCAAGGAAGCCGGGCTCGTCAGCCGGCGGCACGAAAATGACGCGCCCACGCTCGATGTCGCGGGCGAAATCGGCGCAGCGCAGGACGGCGGCCACCGTGCGCAGGTCGTTTTCGAACACGTAGACCGCGCGATGCGGCGGCAGCCTGTCCAGCAGAAAGCGTAGCTCCGCCCCGGCAGCCAGCATAGGCAAGGCCGCGTTCTGCTCGCCGATAACGAGCGATCCCAGCAATCCCTCAGCCCGGGCCAGCGGCGCGGCGGTTCCGCCTAGCCAGGCCGGATCCTGGGCCGGCTCTTCAGTACGGAACGTGAGCGAGCCGTCCAGGGCCCGAACGCAGCGCCAGTGCGATGGTAGGGCGACCTGTTCCAGTTCGGCTGCGAATTGCGGCGACTGGAGCCTCAGTGCGCCGAGGTTGTGCTCCCAGATGGAAGGGTCGAGCTCGACGACGGGCGCCTGATCGAGACCGGCCAAACTCAACCGGTCGGCACCGGTCATCGAAGCGCGGCCTCGCGTACCGCCAACACGATCAGGGCCGCGAACCAGCACACGAACAGCACGATCAAAAGGATCAGGGGATAGCGTGAGCGGCGCGTTTCGGTACCGTAGGGCCGATTGGAATCAGGTTCAATCTTGGTGGTTTCTGCCATTTTGGTATCCGCGAGGGGACTAGCGATTATCGTCCGGCCTTCACCTCTATCGGATTTTCTTTGGCGGCGATGTCCGCTTCCAAGGGGAGCGCCTCCTTTTCACAGGCGGCGGGCGCGGCGGCCAAACGCACTATATGCGGCATGACGTAGGTCAGGGCCAGCGCTTTGAGCGTGCCGGCAACCGGAATGGCCAGAATCAAACCCAACATTCCGGCCCACTGTCCGCCGATGAGCAGTGCCACCACGGTAGTGAGGGGGTGAAGCCCGGACGTCTTGCTCGTGACAACGGGCGAGAAGACGAACGAATCCAGCACCTGTACAAATGCGAACACGCCGGCCGCCAGCGTGACCGGGACAACCCAGTTGCCTTCGGCATGAACGAAGTAACTTGCCAGCAGAGCCGGCGGCAGCGCCAAAATCGATAAGAATGGCACGAGCGTCAGCAGGCCGGCCAGCCCCCCGAGCAGTAAACCGAACGGCACGCCGGTCAGCGTCCACCCCAGACCCGTGGTTAGCCCGATCAGGAAGCAGATGATCAGCCGGCCGCGGAAAAAGCTGGCGATGGCGCGGTCGGTGGTGCTGACGATGTACACGATGTCGGCGCGCGCGGCGGCAGGCAGATGGTCGCGGACGACGCGCACCATGTCATTGAACCGCCACAGAAAGAAAAAGGTGTACATCGGCAAGAGCACGAACAGGGACAACCAGTTGAACGCGTCGGTGATCAGTCCCGCCGAGAACGAGAACACGGCGTTCGCAATCGTAAGGCCGTCTTTCTTCAGAGTGGGCGCCAACTCATTCAGCCACCCCATGACGCGCGCGGTATGTTCGGCGGGGCCGGACGCCGGGTTGGCAGCGGCGCGCTCCAGGTAGGCGTTAGCGCTGTCGCGCAACCAGGCCGCCTGCTCGATCGTCAGGGAAACCAAATAGGTGCCCAAGGTGAGCAGTGCAAAGACGCCCAAAAAAGCGATAGCCGCGATCGTCAGCAGACGTCCGCAGCCGCGCTTTTCAAACCACGTCACCAGCGGATTAAGAATGTAGGCCAGCGCCAGCGCTGCCAGAAGCGGGGTCAAAACGGGCCGCAACGAGACGACAGCCGCAGCCAGCAACCCGGCGGCGAGCAGCAGGCCGAAGAGGCGCGCCCACTGCGCTCCGGCCGGCGACAGCGACGGGAGGAAACGGTTCATGCCCTCTATTGTGGGGCGCTAGTCGTAAACGTCCAGAGGTATGCGGTAGGAATCGAAGGCCGTACGCAGATCGAAGCAGTCGTCGAAGTCCTCGATACGGTCGCTCTCTTGGCGTCCCATCAAGTTGAGGTCGATGAGGAAATACACCATCTCGCCGAAATCACGCGTGCGATAGATGTTCCAATGACGCAGCACCAGGCCCGCCAACGGGCCCCAGCGCTCGCGCGCCAGATCGCGCAGTCCTTCGCACAGCTCCTGCCCGGTCACGTGCTGCGGCTCGTTGGGCGTTACCCGCCCATACAGCGAGCGCGTGGTGTACTCGAGTCCGTCGTGCAGGAACTCATACGCTTCGATGGGATAGCGTCCGTCCGAGCGGATCGTCTCGATCAAGCGTTGTGTCGCTTCGGTCTTCATGGTTGTATCTGCGTGTGGGCTCGCTCCGTAACCTCAAATTAGTTCTCAGGCGCCGGCTCGCGGTCGGCTCCCGGCCGCCGACGGTTGCGCCGCCGCCCGCCACGGCGTCGTCGGACAACGCGTGGCTGAGCGGATGATGCGTCTGAATCTTTCGTTTCGATTTCAACCGGCTCATCTCCGGAATCATGCGCGGCGCGGCCGCTGGACGGCGGTTCGGTCGGCGTGCGCGGCGAATGCGAACCGGAAGGCTTGCCCGGCGCGCGGCGCGGCTGCGCTGCGCGGTCCGCTTCACGCCCGCTGCTGCGGGCCGGCGCTTCGGTGGACGCGGGCTTTCCCCGCTCGTCCGCCGCCGGCGCCTCCGCCCGAGGTCGGGGCAAATCACATTCCAGGATTTCTTCCAAGGGCACCGCGCACTCGTTGAGCTCATCCGTGCGAATCAGCACGAGCTGCGTGAGCACTTGGTGATCGATCACCGTACCGGTGCCCATCCGCGTGCGGACTCGCGAGCCTCTGCGCGGCAGCTTGGCGGCCAACTCCGTGTAGCCTTCGTGCTCGAAGCGCAGGCAGCAGCGCAACCGCCCGCAACGGCCCGAGACCTTCGACGGATCGAGGGTCGATTTCTGGAGTTTGGCCATCTTCATGTTGACCGGGCGCAGCTTCTTCAAAAAGCTCTTGCAGCAGCACTCACGGCCGCAGACCTCCCAATCGGCCAGAAGGCGTGCCTCGTCGCGTGCTCCCACCTGGCGCATCTCGATGCGGGTGTGGAAGCGGTGTGCGAGTTCCTTCACCAGTTCACGAAAATCGACCCGGCCTTCGGAACGAAAATAGAAGACGATGCGTTCGCCGCCCAAAAGGTGCTCGGCGGCCACGATTTTTATGTCCAGCCCGAGATTGGCCGCAAGATCCGCACAGAGCTCCAGGTCCTCTTTGGGGTGCGCATTGAGGCGCAGGTGCTCGTCGACATCTTGGGCGGTCGCTTCGCGCAGCACGCGTCCGGCGTTGGCGCGGCAGAACTCGGGCCCGCTATTCTGGATGTAATTGCGGATGGTTTCCTTCGGTATGGCGAGCGGGCAGTTACTGTTGCAGAAAAGCAACGGGTAACCCAGCTCGATTCCGCGATCCGTTTGCACGACGACCGGCATGTGGCAGTTCGTACGCGCTCCCGGACGGCAGGTGAACTCGCCGACCCAGGCCATCGCCCCATAACGCACCAGCGCGGTCGGGGGGCTCGGCCTCCCTGAGCTGTTTCCGGTGGCCGGCCGCTCGTCATCGGTTCGGGCCACCGCTGCGTTTGGTGGGACTTGCTGGGCAACCATCGCGATTTCCTGGAGAACAAAAATCGCCGTAAGCTAAGGCTGACAAAGCGATAACGTTCTCTTACACCGCGTTAATGATAACGGTGTTGACAGGAGAATTCCAATAAATTCCGAAACCCCCGCTGGCAGGACGCGACGGCCACCCCCCTGCTGTCTGGGCTGGAGTGAGCGATCTGCGAGCTTTTCCTCACCCTCGTCCTTGCACTCACGTCCTATAAAATACGCAAATCAAGGTGCCACGGAGCCAATGGCCCTTCGGGCTCAGCGCTCAAGGCGGGACGGCCACGACGGTTTCAAGGCGGCGCCCGTTCGGCTTCTCCAGCCCAACCAGGAGCGAGCTTCCGGCCAACTCCCGAGCATCGAGAAATTCGAAGACCTTCGTTGTTGTCTGTTCGGGAGCGATTCCGAGCAGCGCACCTTCAAGCCGGCACCGCCCCGCGGCTTGGCAGGAGCAAACCGCATCCAACGTCGTACGCCCGGTGTTGCGGACCACCTGCTCTACAACCAGATCGGGGCCGCGCCACAGTGCCACAGCCTCGAAGCTGGCGCCGCTCAGTCCCAGCCGCACGGGAATCGAAACCGTCAACGTCATCGGGCGCGGAAGCGACAGTTTGAGCTGGACCCCAATGTGCTTTTCGCCCGCAATTTCTCGCGGCGGCAGGGCCAGATCGAGCGCGTGCTCCAGCGACTGCCCAGGAGCGAGCTGCACAGCCGATTCTGACTCGGCGGCGCGCCAGTACGGCGGCACTTTCACCGTCATGACGCCCGCCATCTCCTCGGCAAACGGGTTGGTCAGCTTCAGGATCGGGCGCGCGTCTGATCCGTCCACGTCGATCAGGTTTGGTTCGATGGCCAGGTTGGCCTGCACGGCCACGGCGGCCGCCTCGACCGGGGCAATAATGACCGGCGCGGCCTCGAGCGGGACGACAAGCCGCTCACCTGCTCCGCCGGGCCTTCGCCTGCCCCAGAGATCCCAAACCTCGGCTCCTTCACCACCGCAGATAGCCACCGGCGGCCCGGAACGGTCGCACCAGCTCCAGGCCACGACGCAGCCGGCCTCTTGCCCGTCGGTGAAGAGGATCGCCAGCGTATCCTCGTTTGCGGCCGGTAGCACGGCCGTAGCCTGCTTGCCTCCAAGGAAGTGGCACAGCGTGCGCAGCGGAACGTAGAGTTCATTTGGACACCAACGTCCCATCGCAGGATCGCGGTCAAGGGGGGCCGGCAGGAAGACGCGTTCGGCGCCCGCGGCCTTCGCGAGCGTCAGGCGTCGTGCGCACTCGACGATCCGAGATTCAACAGGCAAAGCGTCGTCGGTCTCCAGCATGATCCAAGGAGCGCCTGCCGAAGCGTGCCGCGCGAGCTGCACCGGCAGGCCGCGAGTCGGTGCATGCGGCGGGACGTAAATCGAAACCACCTCAGCCGTCTCACGGCGCCGCTGCCCGGTACCGGGAGCGTCCTGGTCCACAGCGGGGCCAAAAACGGACTTGGGCACGACGATCTGCGGGAAAGCGACAAAGGTCTGGATGTCCTGGCGCAGTTCAGACAAGGCCGCGGCGTCCCAGGCAGAACCGTAATCGATTTCGGTTCCTTCGGCGCCGAGTTGCCAGGAGCTCACCGCATTTCCCATTGGAAGCAGCAGCGGCGCTAGCTGATCGGACCGATCGGGCGCCATCAGCGCCGTTCTGATCGAGCCGGCGGGCGGCGGCGGCAGAATAACGCCAGTCGGTTGGATGCCCGCGCTCAGCAGTCTGCGCACGAGATCGCGCACCGCTTCGAGGTTGGGACTGGATATGCCGTCATCAGGCAACGTGAGACCCAGCTTGGCCGCCTGGCACCCCAGTTCGCCAACAAGCTGCACGAGCGCGTCGGCGTCGCCCGGCTGAAGCTCGCCCAGATCGATGCCAAAGTCTGCAGCGCCAGAATTTCCCTGCGGCAACTCCTCGAGCACCGCGAATCGCAAACTGCTGTTGCCGAACGACTCAGACTCATCGCGCAGAGAGAGGTGAGCGGTATACGTGCCGGGCTCCAGCAGCGGGACCGAATTTTCCAGCGGCGAGCTCGCGCCCGCGGGTATGGTGCCCCCCTGCTCGTGCACGACATGCCCGAACACATCCCTCAGCGACAGGTCGAACTCAAGCGCCGCCGGGGCAGGATTGCGGACTTGGATGAGGAATGACGCCGGGATCTCGCGCCGGATAAGCGTGCTGCCGGTAGAAAGTGTCAGCCGAACGTGCGGCAGCCGGTAGAGCGTCAAGTCGTCAAACCACACGCGAGCGTCAACGTCTTGCCGCACGATCGGATCGCCTTCGGGTGCCTCGCGCCATGCGTACGCCTGCAAGACCCAAAGTGTGAGTCGCACGGCGGCGGCGTCCGGAAAATCCGTCGGCAGGCGGACCTCGATTCGCTGCCAAGGCTCGGAATCGGGACCGGCGCCGTCGTCGCTGTTGCCGGTGCACAGTGTCGATGCCAGCAAGTCGCTGATTCGGTCACTGCCGGGTATCGCGCGGCCGGCGGCATCCAGGAGCGATACTTGCACGAAGGCCCGCGCTTCTCGCAAGTCGACAGCGCGAGCGTAGCCGACGAGATAGTGCTCGGCGCCAGGCGTTAGCAGCAGGTCCGCCCCGGCGTATTCGTAGGCGACGCTGCCACCCTGAACGTCGAAGCGGAAGGACGGCGGCGCCAGGCGGCCGCACTCATCGTCCAGCCTCGCATTGGAATAACGCGGCAGCCCAGGGCCTTCGAGCCGCTCCCAATGCAACGGCGTGTCCTCGTAGTTCCCGAAAACGCGCTCGTCGAAATCAAAGCGGCGAACCACCTCGACGGCTCGGGCCGCCAAGCGTTGTGGCTGATCATCGGGGAAAAGCAGCGGAACCGCTGTGGCGTCGGCTCTTGGCTGGGTGGCGTCGGCTCCCGGCTCGGCCGCAGGGCATAGGCCGGAGGTCATTAGAAACAGCACGCCGGCGACCGCGGCGGAGATCGGCCAGATAGGACGATAGGGCGCACGAAGCGCGCACGGACTCATTATTGCTCATATCGGACCGTGTGAACCCAGCCTGAAGCAGCCCTTTCGGCTGCGGCCGGAAGTCGCCCGCGATGGCCGCAAACTCAGGCCGCAGTGCAGACCAGACCGTCGTACGCGAGTTCAATCTCCGGCGGCAATTCGGCATTCGTCGCCGCGTGCGGCAGTTCGTGGGCAATGTGCGTCAGGTACGTCCGCCGCGCCCCGATGCGCCCGGCTTCAGCCACGGCCTGGTCCAAATTGAAATGGGTCGGATGCGGGCGGCGCCGCAGTCCGTCCAGGACAAGCACCTCCAGGCCGCTCAGGAGCTTGCGGGACTCGTCTGGTATGAAGCTGCAGTCCGGACAGTACGCGATGTCTCCGATGCGGAAACCGAGCACCGTCTGCTGGCCGTGTTGATACGGAATGGGAACCACCTGCCGGCCAAACAGCTCGAACGGGCCGCTGATCGGCGCCAGGTTGAGGTCTGGCTTGGCGCTGGGGTATTCGGGCTCGTTTTCGAAGGCATAACGAAACATTGTGTGAATGCGCTTCAAGGTCGCCGGAGCACCATAGACGTCCAGGGCCCGCCCCTGAAGCCAGTTGAAGCGGCGCACGTCGTCGAGCCCGGCGACGTGGTCGGCATGGGCGTGCGTGTACAGGATCGCGTCCACCTGCCGCACGCCGCAAGCCAGGCATTGCAACCGCAGTTCCGGGCTGGTGTCCACCAGCAGGTGCCGCCCTTCAAAGCTGAACAGAGCGCTGGCGCGGGTGCGGCGGTCATGCGGGTCGGCGGACGTACAGACGGCGCAATCGCACGCAATCATCGGAATGCCGTGCGAAGTGCCGGAGCCGAGAATCGTCAGCCGCAGGCCCAAGCGCCACGCTCTTTACTTTTCGGTCCCTTCCTCGAGGTCGCGCAGCGCGCGGAGGGTGGGATCATAACGGTCGAAACGCTCCACGCGTTGCTTGACCTGACCATCGGCCGGATCCAGGTACACCAACACGGCCGACTCGGTGTCGCGCAGCGAAAACTCGCCCTTTTCCTTGTCGCTGATGTTGCGTTGCACGACGGGTTGGTTAAGCCGCAAGTCGAGCACCAGCGCACCCGTGGAATAGTCGACGGACTCGCGCGTCGGCTGCAGCGTCTCGCGATCAAGGATGCCGGTCTCGCCTTCCTGCACCTGACCGATCAGATCACCAACTCCAACATAGAAGATTTTGGACACGCGTTCGCCCTTGTGCCACTTGTAGACCGTCACGCCGACCGTATCCTTTCCGGGCGGGGCGGACGTAACAAAGAAGTAAGCGGCCGGGGGCACGGTCACGGGTTCGCCGGGCAGCGACCAGTCACCCAGAAGAACGGGCAGCTTGGCCTGCTCGCGGTCTTTGAGGGCTGCGAATTTGCCCAGATAGCGATTCCACAGATTGACCCGCAAGCGATAGCGATACGATTTACCTGACTCCACTGTGTCATCGTGGAACCACACGGCCACCTTGTTGGGATCATCGGGGTGCGCTACCAAGTTGGCTTCCTGACTGCCCTCTTTTCGCGTCTGCACTGGAAAGGCAGGTTTCGCACTGGCGCCTTTCTGCTTTTCCATCAGCCGGACGCTGCGCCGGATAGCGCGGGCTCTGTTGCGCGCTCGCGCAGTCGCGGCCTTGTTGCCCAGGACTTCCTCGGCCGCCTGCAAGGCGGCGTCGTCCTGGCCGCTGCGGTAGGCGTCCTCGGCCCGCTTGAGTGCCTGGGTTGCCTTGTCGCGGGCCGTCTTGTCGTCAACAGGATTCGGGTCGACCTTTATGGGGCCTTTTCTGCCGTCCTCTTTCGACGGCTGTTTGGCGCCCTTGGCGGCCGTCTTGGGGCCGTCGGCATCGGGATAGCCGTCCAAGGGGGGCATTCGCCACTCTTCGCCGGCTTCAATTCTGTAGAACGGCGGCTGACAGATGCTGGCCTGGTTGGCCTTGATGGTCGCGAAAACGTTGTTCAGCGCGTCGCGGTTTATGAGCACTCCGCTATTTGCATCGATTTCCGGAGCAGGGGTGCCGACCTGCGGCATTGCCATACTGGGCGTAACGTCTTGCCACTCGGAATAGTTCCCATCCGCCAGCAGTTCCTGGCGCTGCACGTCCACGCCGGCAATGTAAATCTTGGACAGATACGTCGCGTAGCCGGCCTTGGTCATGGCATCTTGCTGCGCCGCGCGGTCGAAATAGGCCGCTACGGTGACCCAAGGCAATTCAACGGCCTCGCTTGCCGGCCCGCCTTCGTCATCCTCGGAGGTCTGCGTCAGTGATGACCGCTCGCGGATGACGAGGTTTCGGCCGGCGCGCGATACGGGAGCCGTCGGCGCCAGCGGCGGCACGAGAGCAATATCCGACTGTCCCTCCTCCTGCTCCTCTGCCAGGTTCGGAATGGGCAGGCCGAAATCGGCCGCCCACGGCAGCCGGTCCGGCACCAAGGGCTCTTGACCGGCTTGGCGCTTGAACAAACCGGCGGAATGCTGCTCCAAAAGCTGGGCGCTGTAATCGGGGACGTCGGTATCGACCGCCGGGGCATTGCTCATGGCCTTCTTCAGCGCCTCGGTGTCTCTTTGGATGGCCTCCGTCAATTCGGCGGGCGCGAGCTTTTGGTTGCCATAGCTGACGCGGTTCGGCGAGCGCACCATGTACAAGTAGACCATGAGCAGCAAGAAGACTGCCGCCAACCCCAGAGTGATCTTCTCTACGTGTTGCTCAAAGATATTAACCGAGCCTCTAGCCATTGTTCGGTCCTCTGTCAGGGGCGGTGCTGCGCGTCACGGCAAATCGTCCGATTCGGTCTTGTCGGCCGGTCTTCTTCTGGGCGGTTTGCTCTTGCCGCCCGGCTTGCCCTTGCCGCCGGTCTCATCTGCTATTCCCAACTGGGCGCGCACCGCAGGCGGAAACCACTTGGCGTACACATTGCGTGCCATGTAACCCTCGAAATCCAGCGTGAGGCGCGCAACCGGCGCAGTGCCGTAGAAATACCCATTGCTGTAGTCCGGGGCTCCGGGGCCCAGCGCCTCGTATTTGCTGGAGATGAGCACATAGCTGTTCTGTCTGGTAATCGCGTCTATTAGCTGGGTCAGGGCGCGTTGGTCTACGACCGCCACCACCGTGAAGCGCACCACGTCGAAATCTTTGTTGCAACGCCGCCCGGTGAATGATTCGCCCTGAAAAGCCTGCGGAAGGCCGGTACTTGTTCGCACGTCAAGCGGGAAGGGCAGCAAGCCCTTCTCACTGTAGTAGCCATGTACGGCAACGGTCTGCAGACGCTTGACCGGCATGTTCTCGACGTAGACTTCCTCGGGCGGAAGCTGGTCGGCCACCTGGTCATTCAACTCGGCCACCGCCGCGACCACGTCCTGCTCGATCCAAAGCGCGACTTGCGCATACCACATATCGGCCGGCTGCGGCTGCTCACCGGCAATATGCCAGATGGGGCTGAGGCTGAAGCTATAGCCGGACTGGGCCGGGTCGGTGCCTACGTAACAGCGTATGTTGCGCGCTTTGGTAATTCGGGCCCGGGCCAGGGCGTCTTTGCTGGCGTCGCCGCTACCGGGGGCGCCGCTACCGGCCGCGGTGGGCGGCGCGCCCGTTTGCCCGGCCGGCGGGGTCGTACCGGTTCCGACGCGCGGCAGGGTCGGGCCATGATCGCCGTGCTCGATTTTCCAGCGCTCCTCCAGTTCGGCGATTTGGTCTTTGGCCTCCGCGATTTCAGCCTCGCTCGGGAGGTTGCCGCCGGCCAGTTTCCCGCGCGGCAGGTCGGCCATGGCCTTGCGGTAAGCGTCGCAAAAATCGTACGCGAGCGCGGCGCGCTCGGGGGTCGGGAACACGCCTTCCTTCAGCGGCGTACGCGCATTGATCTCCGCGGCCGCGGCGAGCACTTCCGCGTATTCGCTCTCCAAGCGCGCCACGCGGCTTTTCTCGGCGGCAATGCTCTCCTCGTTGCGCGGCGTGGACTTCAGGGAGGTCAATTGCGATCCCAGGGAGGCCCGCTTTTCCATGTCCTTGACGACGCTGTCTGAGGTCATCCCCAGCACGGCCAGAACAATGAACAGCAGTGCCGCTACGCCGGTGATCAGTAGTATGAGGTGTGCTTTGATGAACGCCATCGCTGTCTCCTGTGCTTACGCGGACGGACAACGCGTTGCCGCGCGCCTCAGGGCTTTTTCTTGCCTGATTTCTTGGCTGGCTCGGTTTTTTCCTCGCCTGGAACGGGTTTTTCACCAAGTTTGAGCTTGAACTCGAACTCCACGCGCCAGTCAGTGCTCACGTCCTCTCCGGTAACCGGATCCTTCTGCGACGCGTCCGCGCCACCCGCCGCGCCGCTGCCCGACAATTGACTCGGCGCGGCTCTCCGGAAGCGCGGCGTGGCGATCGCTCCCTGGTCGTCTGGGATGTAGAAACCCCGGCCTGCTTCACTGGCGAGTTTCCGCAACCTGGAGAAGTACTCATTCTCCAGGAAGTCTGATACTTGCGCTCGCGTATCCCCGTAGAGTAGACGTCCCGAAACCGCAACGACGAAACCGGCGTTCCTCCGGTCGATTGCCTTGCCGGTCCGAGCCACACCTGCGCTGAGCCCCTCGCGCACGCCAGCGGCGCCCAGATTAACCTTGTCAACCTCGTCCACCAGAGCCAAGTCTACAGTGTCGATCAGAAACTGCCCGCGTTCCTTGCGACTGGGGGCTGCCCCACTTTCCCACAGCTTTTTCATGTCGGCCATCGAATTTATCGCCTTCAGGGCAGGTTGCGGTTCGGGCAGCGCCATGAACGGCAGAGTCAGAATCTGCGGCACCACTGCGACGTTGTCACGCATCGCCAGGAGGTCCTTGATCGCGTCTTCCTGACCCTTCGTATTAGACTGGACTTTCTGGTACTCGCTCTTGTATTTATTCGCTTGTTGAATGGCCTCATTGGCCTTCTGAATTACATTGTCAGCAGAGGCCAATGCTTGGCGGTCGAGCATGGCACGCCCCCAGGGCAACAGTGCTGCCACGCCCAAGCAGGCCGCCGCGGCTATAAACAACGGCCGCTTGCGATTCCATATTGCCAGGCGGGCCAACTCGGTGGGCAGCATGCTGGCATTAATCTTGGCCAGCCCGAGCCCCTGCAGCGCCAGGCCGTACGCCGGTGCAAACGTCAGGACGTTCTCGGAAAACTGCGGCGCGTTTACCGTGGCGGTCGGGATCATCTGGTTGAAGCGCTCCAGCTTGATGACCCCGCCCGAAATGGTCAGGTTGTTCTCCAGGTACTTCTGAAGCCCCGGCAGCCGAAAAGCGTTGCCCAACGCCAACGCGCTGCGCAGCTCGACGTCGCGGTGCGTCGAGCTGAAGAAGCCGATGGAGCGCTGAATCTCTGCCACCAACTCGGCAAAGACGGGCCGCATGGCTTGGAATATCTGCCGCGCGTACTTGCTGCTGGCGGCCGTACGCTTCAGGCTTTCCGCCTTGGCGAACGAAAGCTTGAAAGCCCGCACCAAGGCTTCCGTGAAGTTGTTTCCGCCGAGCGGAATGTTGCGCGTCCAAGCGCTGTTCGGCTCCACAATGACCAGCTCAGTATTCTGAGCCCCGACGCTAATGATGACGGTGGCCGCCTTGGGATCGTCACTGGGCCGTTCGAAACACGAGAAGTTGTACAGCGCACAAGGTACGGTCTGCACGATGGCCGGCGAAATCCCGACGGCGCTCAGGAAGCCGACGTGCTTGCGGATCAGGTCCTTGCGCATGGCGAAGATGCCGACTTCCAAGTCGGGAGATTCCGGAGTGGCAAAGGTCTGATAATCCCAGACGACATCATCCATATCGAAGGGGATTTGCTGGCCGGCTTCGAACTTGACCAGGTCGGGAATCTTCTTCGGGTCGACCGGCGGCATCTTGCAGAAACGTGCGAACGTCTGTTGCCCCGGCACGCCCAGCACGAAACGGTCGCCTTGCCAATCATTGCGCGTGACGAACTTTTCCAGCGCCGCCCGAATCAGCTCGTCCGGCTCGGCGTCGGGCTGCGATAGGATCTTGGCGTGTTCGATCAGGTCGAAGGCGACCGCCTCCACCTTTCCGTCGCCCGCATTTCGCAGTTTAAGGGCTTTCAGCGCACATTGCCCAATGTCTATACCCCATACCGCGTTCGAAGCAGCCATTGTTCACGCTCCTTCCGCGCACGGACCTCACGCGCCGTTATTGGGGCGCGCGCACGTCCTGCGAAGTTCCGAGACCGGGAGCATGTACGCAAGGCCCGGTCGATCATTCACATATAGAGGTTGCAACCACAACTAGCCGTTGTAGTCTGAGCCGTGGTATCACCACGACAGCTCGCTTGGGGCGGGAATGATGCGTATGAACGAATGAAGCCGTCTTCGTGCCCTACCCGGCGGGACTATCTGGCTGCGGGTCTTTTGAAGATTCAGTTTGCTGGGTTCTGCGCCTCCTGCGTTCGGCTACTCCGGTCTCGCCTTCCTCCTTATAAACTTACCGGTACGCGTCAAGTTGTCAAACGAGACGCTGATTTTGTGACGCTTATCCGCCACCCACGCTCCAGCTCTGCGCAGGCTGCGTGCCGTCAGCGCTCGAACTCCGTTCGGCGTAAGCGCCCCTCTCGCAAGCCACCACGAAGCGTTCGCCGCAGGATTTCAATTCCTCCCAGGATTGGCGTATCCGGTCGGATTCGTCGGGCGTGATTTGCCCATCGTTTTCAATACTGCGGCTGATCGTGCTTAGGACCTTGCTGAACTCCTCGATCACGCGTTGCGTGGAAGCCAGCAGCCCGGCCCCCTGATTGAGCCGGTCGAGCTGCGGGCTCTCCACGAAAAAGCCGCCGGCCGCCTGGCAAAGCCAGCGCACGATCCGCGTGTCGCCCGTAATCTCGAGGATGCTGCGAACGCGATCCAACGGGTTCAAGGCCCCGGAGCCCGTACCGCGCGGCCCTGTCTCCTGCGACCATTTGTAAATGAGCGCGGCGCTGACGCGCAGCTTCGCAGCCAAAGTTTTCGCCCCGACTTGCTCGACCGCCTCTCTCAATATTTGCCAAGACTGCATGTTCAGTCCTCCGACGCCGGACGATGCCGGCCAGAGACGCAACTTCAGAGTTGGACCGGTATTATCCGAAAGTTGGCGGTCTCCGTCAATCCTGTGCGGCGGCGGGAAGGCTTGAATCCATGTGTCAAGGGCGCAATAATCTACGGTGGCGTTGGTCCAGGTGTTCGGTCCCAAGCCCTGCATGGAACCGCTTTCGTGCTCCCCGCAGGGGATTTTCTGGTCCCATAATGGAGGTGAACTATGGCATATGAGCTCCCGCCCCTTCCGTACGCGTTCGATGCGCTCGAGCCCCCCATCGACGCGCGAACCGTGGAGATTCACTACACCAAGCACCACAAAACGTACCTTGACAACCTCAATAAAGCCCTTGAGGCTCATCCCGACCTGGCGCGCAAGCCGATCGACGAACTGCTCCGCGATTTGTCCCAAATCCCCGAGAGCATCCGCCAAACCGTCATAAACAACGGCGGCGGATATGCGAATCACAACCTGTATTGGGAAGTTATGGGGCCCAAGAAAGGCGGCGAGCCGCGCGGTGAGTTGGCCAAGGCGATTACCGACGCCTTCGGCGGTTTTGCGAAGTTCAAGGAGCAGTTCAGCCAGGCCGCGTTGACGCGCTTCGGAAGCGGTTACGCCTGGCTGACATTCGACCCGAATGGAAAGCTGACCATCACCCAAACGCTCAACCAAGATTCGGTAGTCTCGATTGGCCACAAACCCATTCTCATCATTGATGTTTGGGAACACGCTTACTACTTGAATTATCAGAACCGCCGTGCCGACTACATCGCTGCTTGGTGGAACGTGGTCAACTGGGATGCCGCCGAGCAACGGTATCGCGCCGCGAAGCGCTGAATTCGCCGCGATGACTTGAATCGTGCCAAGCCGCGACAGCGCGCTCTTCGCGCCCTATCGCGCAAGCCGATTTTGAACGGGGCGCGTTCTTGCCAGGACGCGCCCCGCCCACGCTTCGCCCCTCTCGATCTCTCGATCCTCGCATGCCCTGTCCCCAAGCCCTCGATACCCTCCTCACGTTATACTCTCGTTCAGACTAAACAGCGGATGAACAACCATGAATGACGAGCAGGAGTTGGCGCGCCTGCTGAATCGTGGCCACACCTGCATTTGTGTGTCCACGCTCGAAGAGGAATACACGCTGGGGCTGATTCGCAATGCGGCCCTGAATGCTGATCGGGGGCTGTGGGTCTGGTCTATAGCCGGTGGCGTTCAGGACGGGCTGTTTACATCTGCCCCGTGTGTGCCGGAAACGGAGAGCCCCGTCGCGGGTCTTACGTATTTTGCCGACCTACCCGAACGTTCGCTTTGCGTCGCGCTCGACCTCGCTTCGCACCTGCGCGACGAACGTACGCTCCGTGTCCTCCGCAATCTGCTGCAACAGTTCCAGTCCACCCGGCGGCAACTCATCCTGCTCGATTGGAAAGAGGAACTGCCGCAGGTCATTCGGGACTACGCGACCGAATTCCGGCTTTCTCTGCCGGACGACGCCGAAGTGG
>JAGPEO010000347.1 GCA_018056925.1 Phycisphaerae bacterium | reverse complement strand
GTACAGCTGAAATCCGCCCAGGCAAAAGAGCGAGACCCAGCCCTGCGACCATGACCAACAAGGCCAGTGCAAAGAACGGGTAAAAGCGGCCAATGAGGGTGTCAATGGCCAGCAACGTGGCGAGGATGTAGTAAATATAAATGACCAACATCACGGTCCACATCCACACCGACAATCCAAAGACCGAGGTATTGAGCCACTCAGTTGCGCCGCTCCCGAATAACGAGCCGACGGTTTCAGCCGGAAGGAGCTCAACTATCAGCAGGGCCGGTCCCTTCACGAACACCGTTCCCACGAGCAGCATGAGCAGCAAAATGAAGAAGGTTGCGAAGTGCCGCGCGCCCGTGCCGAGATAGTGGCCGATGAGGTCCGGCAACCCCGCGCCGTCATTGCGGATCGACATGGCGCCGATCAGGAAATCGTGTACCGCGCCGCCCAGGATGCAGCCGAACACGACCCACAGAAACACCTGTGGTCCCCATAAGGCCCCGAGAATCGGCCCGAAGACCGGGCCCAGTCCGGCGATGTTCAGGAGCTGGATCAGGTAAACGCGCCACGTGGGCATGGCGACATAGTCCACCCCGTCGGCGCGCGACAGAGCCGGCGTCGGTCTGGCAGGATCGGGCCTGACCGCTGACTGCGTCAACCGCCCATAAATGAAGTAACCCCCAGTGAGCAGCACCAATCCACTTATAAAGGCGATCATATTGCGTATGGTCCAGAAACCCCAGGCCGGCTGCAAGTCCTCGCGCGCTTTTCAGCTCACCACGTTCTCTCACATGCGCCCGCCCATGTGTCCACGCTTCATGATATCATGCGGACCAATGAGTGATTTCCCTAACGAAAACGTCGAGGGCGCTGCGTCCGCCAGCCCCCCATTCCGCCTAGACTTGGATTCAGACTTGGCCGAGCGCGCCCGTCGCCTGGATCGCTGTAACATGGCGGAGGTCATCCGCCGCTTGCCCGCCCAGATTGAGATTGCCCTCGGCGACTCGGTCGGCCCGCTGCCCGGCGGGAGCTTCGAGCGCGTAGTCGTAGTGGGCATGGGCGGCTCCGCGCTTCCCGTGGACGTCGTGCTGGACGCCTTTGCCGATCGTCAGAAACTGCCCATTCACATCGTGCGGCATTACGAGCTCCCGGATTTCGTCAATGAACGCACTCTCATCGTTGCCAGCTCCTTCTCCGGCGGAACCGAGGAAGTGCTCGCCGCCATCGAGAACCTGCCCAGCGACTTCCCTCACGTCGTCGCCGTAAGCAGCGGCGGCCGCCTCGCCACCCTGGCCGAAGCGCGCGGCTATACGCTTATACGTATTCCGCTGCAGTATGAGCCGCCCGGATTTCAGCCGCGCTCCGCCGTCGGTTACACGGCGACCTACCTGGCGCGCGTCTTCCACGCCGCTGGGGCGCTTGAGGATTCGCGGCCGGAGCTAAGCACCGTGCCGGCCTTCCTGCGGCGGCACAGCACGCGCGACGACGCGCGCCGGACCGCGGTATGGCTGGCCGATCGCATTCCGGTCATCTATACGGACGAGCAACACCTGCTGGGCATCGCCCGCCTGGCGAAAATCAAGTTCAATGAGAACGCCAAGCGGCCCGCGTTCTTCAACGCCTTTCCCGAGTTGAACCACAATGAGATGATCGGTTTCAGGGCGAACCTGGCACGTTTCGCCGTGCTCTATTTCGATGATCCCGCCAGCCACCCGCGCATCCGCCGGCGCTTCGAGGTCATGCGGGCCGTCTTCGCGGCCCAGGGCATCAATCACGTGGATTTCCGCGAGTGGCGAATACCCGGCGCTACCCGGGCCGAGAAGGTCTTTGCCTCGCTCGAGTTTGCGGATTGGTGCACCTACTACCGCGCGCTGTTGGACGGCCTGGACCCTACGCCGGTGGATCTTGTCGAGGAATTCAAGGCGCTGCTGACAGCGTCGTAGGAAACCTAGAAAGGGCCCGTCTGGATGTGCGCTGCGGGCCAAGAAGCGCCCGGCGGTACGGATTAACACGAAGGGCCCCGCACTCGCGCTGCTGGCCGGCCGGACCTGCGCGGCCTCCCGCGTTCACTCCGCACCAGCGGACTTCCGGGCCCGCTATCTCGTGTTTGCCGGCTGGGCTCCAATACCCCAACGCTGCCTCAGAAGACCAACCCGCCGGCCAGCCCGCCCTGGCCCCCGCTTGGCAGATGAGTTTGCTCCGCCCCCACAAAGCCATTAAACTAAGAGTTTGAACTCGGCCGCGGCGCTTCAAAAAATGGGTTTGACTACATCCGGCCAGTTTGTCAGGCTGCGAGCTGCCCGCAACTCAGAGGTTGACCGATGCGCGCGATCCTTGAACTGAACCGTGCGACGTTCACCTGCGGCCGCAAGTCAACCCGGCTGTTTGTGCTCGCGACGGCAGCGATGGCGAGCATCGCATGGGCGCCGGCGCTGGCCCGGTCTCCCCAGCCGCGCCGCGAGGCGGCCGACATCCGGTTCGGCGTGATAGAACCGCCGGTCGTTGCCCAGCGCGACATTACGATCCGCGCGGCCACCTCCAACCAGCAGCGCGAGCCCGTTCCGCTCGAATGCAGCGGCTTGGCGTGGGTTGATGGCTCGCTGTTGCTGGTAAGCGATCGGCATGGGCACGTCCTGTTCACTTGCCCCGTCGACCTGGCGAAGATGACCATCGGTGAACCGCGTCCGCACGTGCTCATTCCTAATGAGCAGGAGCTGTTGGACGATGCCGAGTGCGTCGCGCTATGTCCGCGGGGTAGCGACGCGTGGATCGGCTACGCCCTCTGTTCTCTCAGCAACGACCACCGCGCCGTACCGCTGCCGCAGCGGCGCCACATGCTGCGCTTCGTCTACAGCCAGACCCGCGGCTTCACGGCCGAACGGCCCGTCGTGCTCGATGCGGGAACGATCCGCGACGCCCTCGACGAGCACTTCCAGGCCGTGGGCGTCGAACCCTACGAGACCTTCTACGCTGAGGCCGACAAGAACACCTACCGCTGGGGCAACGTGGAAGGCCTCGCCTTTACTCCCGACGGCTCGCGGTTCCTATGTGCCCTGCGCAACCCGCTGTACCACGGCCAAGCGCTGCTGTGTGCGATCGAAGGCCTGGAGGAGGCCTTCCACCTTGAAGACCCCGCCCGGATACGCGTCACCGATGTTTTCACTTTGGACCTGGGTCAGCGCGGCGCCAGCGACCTCTGCTGGGACCCGGTGACGAAGGGCTACCTGATTGCGGCCGGCAAGAGCAACGGCCCGAAGCGCGGCCAAGACGAGCCTTTCCCGCCTAACACGCTGGACTGCGCCCTGTTCTGGTGGAGCGGGCGGAAGTCGGAGCAGCCGGTGCTGTTCGCCCGAACTCCTGACATGAAGGTCGAGGCCGTCTGCCGATTGGGAGAGAGCCGCTATATTGCGATCTGCTCGGACGAGGGCGACGTCAGTGAAGAGCGGGCCAACCGTCCTCAGAGCGTCATAACAATCATGGATTTTTCGGGTTGGTAGGAGAGCGCGACCCTTGGATCAAGGTTCGCTGGAATCTGGGAGAGGTAGCGGCGGGCTGGAAAATCCGGCCGACTTCGAGGCGAGCCTCGGCGCCAGCATTAAGCCCGCCGATCCCTCGGAAGAAACGGTCATTCTCCCTGCGCCGCCCGGGTCTGCGGAGGGCATCGCGGCGGGCCAGCCGGCTTGGGCCGGCAAGACGCTCGGCCATTTCCGGCTGCTGCGTTTGATCGGCGAGGGCACGATGGGGATGGTTATCCAAGCCCTGGATATCCACCTGCAGCGCCTGGTGGCGCTCAAGGTTCTGCGCAAACGCATCGCCGGCCTGGACGAGACCAAACGCGTCGAGCAGTTTCTGCGTGAAGCACGCGGCGCCGCCCTGATCGAACATCCCAATGTGGTG
>JAGPEO010000036.1 GCA_018056925.1 Phycisphaerae bacterium | reverse complement strand
GAGAAGATTCGCGAAGGCGCGGATAACGATCTGCCGGAAATCATCGCCGGCAGTACCCAATCCGGCATGTGTACCTTCACTGCCTCGCTGGCCGAGTTGGTGGAAAAGGGCCTCATCTATACCGACGTCGCGATGGAATACGCCCCCAACCGCGAGCAACTCATGGGCTTGCTGCGGGGCATCAAGACCTCGGCCCAAACGCTGGTGCACCGCGTCAAACGCGTTGGGACCAGCTAGGCGCCGCACCTGAGCGCAGAACATCGCGAAACCGCAACCCTGGGGTCCTTGTTTCGCGTCCTCTGATCCCTGTTATGGGACGACTAATTGCGCCGCGGTATCCACCTTGCACCCAACCAGGCCGATAGCGCTGATGGCGGTGCGCCATCGGCCACGCCACTCATGGCTTTACCCCAGGAGGTTCGTGGTGGGAACTATAAGTTCCAGCATCGGGCTCATTTCGGGCATCGATTATGGCACGATGGTCGACCAGTTGATGGCGATCGAGGCGCGGCCACGCGATAAACTCACGCTCCGCATGAGCAGTCTCGACGCGCAAAAAACGGCCTTGGCGGACATTTCTGCGCGACTGTCGGCCCTGCTCGCCCGTATTACTTCGCTGACCAAACCAAGTTTTTTCTCTACTTCCAAAGCCATCTCTTCGAACCCGGCGGTGCTTTCGGCCTCCACGACCGGCACGGCCGTTCCCGGCTCGTTCTCGTTCACCGTCCGCTCGCTGGCGCGGACGCAGCAGCTCATCAGCCGCGGATATACCAGCCGTAACGCCGCCGTGGCGGCCGGTTCGCTGACGATCGAGTCCGCCGCGGCGCAGGTCAATCGTGACACCGCGCTGGAGGAGTTGAACGGCTACGCGGGAGTGCAGCGCGGCTCGTTCAAGATCACGAATGCTCGGGGAGAGAGTGCGACAATCAACCTGCGAGAGGCCCAGACGGTTTCCGACGTACTGGATTTGATCAACACTGCGAACATCGGCGTACGCGCCGAGCTGCGCGGGGAGGGCATTCACCTCGCCGACACCACCGGCGGCACGGGCGGACTGCGGATCAGCGAAGTGGGCGAGGGCCATGTGGCGGCAGACCTGGGGTTTAGGGCGGGCCTGACATTCTCGGCCGACGGCCAGTTGACGGGCGGCAACCTGATCTACCTCTCAGAGGCCACGCCGCTGAGCGCGCTGAACGATGGCCTCGGTCTGCGGCGGGCGGTGGCGGGGACGGATTTTCAAATCCAGGTGGATGGACTCGACGCGCCGGTGAAGGTGAAACTGAGCGAGGTTTTAACCGCGGACACGCGTTTGGAACGGCTGAATCACGCGCGCGGCGTCGAATTGGGAACGATTCGCATCACCAACCGCGCTGGGGTGTCCGAGGAAATCGATCTGTCAGACGCCCGCACCATCGGCGACGTGCAAACCGCCATTCAGAACGCCATCAGCGGCATTACGGTGGTGATCTCCGGCAGCGGGTTGATGATCACTGACGGCAGCAATGAAGAAGATCATGACTTGACCATTGAGGACGTGTCAGGTCACGCGGCACGCGACCTGGGAATCGCCGGCACAACGGACGGCAAGAGCATCCGCGGCTCGCAAATTCTGAACGTTGATACGCTGGGTGACGTGCTGGCCGCCATCAATTACGCAGACGGAAACGAGACGCCCCAGGGCCTGCCGGCAGTGCGGGCGGCAATCGACGCGTCCGGCCGCGGCATCACATTAACCAGCGAAATGGGCGCGGCCCTGACGCTGGTTGTGCCGGAGGAGAGCTCGTCTCAGGCCCTGTTCGATCTGGGCTTTCAGCCGAACTCCACCGGGGAGAGCATCAGCGGCGGGCGGATCATCGGGGGGCTCAACACAGTTCTGCTGAAGACGCTTAATGGCGGGCGCGGCCTGGCGGGCGGAATCATGCAGATCACCGCCAACGGGAACACGGTTCAAGTGGACGTGACCGGCGCGGAGACCTTGCGCGACGTAATCGAGGCGATCAACACGGCGTCCGAGCAGAGCGGTCTGGGAATCGCGGCCAGCTATCACTCAAGTGGAAACAAGCTGCAGATCGTCAACACCGCCGACGGGGCCGGGTCGATCACGATCAGCGACGTGCAGGGCGAGCTGGCCCACAGCCTGGGTATCGACGCGGGCGGCAGCCGCATCACGAGCAACAACCTGCAACGGCGGTACGTATCCGAGAACACGCGTTTGCAGGATTTGAATATGGGGCAGGGCGTTTCGCTCGGCAAGATCAAGATTACAGACTCGCGCGGCGTCTCAGCGACCATCGATTTGGCCTCGGAACGGGCCGAGACGCTGCAGGACGTAATCGACGCCATCCGCGGAGCGACCGCCCTGCAACTCGAGGTGCGCATTAACGATACCGGCGACGGCCTACTCATTACGGACACTTCCGACGGTACCGGCAAGCTGATAATCGAGGACGATACCGGCACGGCGGCGCGCGATCTGAACATCGCCGGAGAATCGGAAGGCGCCGCCAAGCAGATCGACGGTTCGTTCGAACTTAAGATCGATACAGCCACCGCCGACACGTTGGACCAGGTACTGGCGCAGATCAACAAGACGCGCCTGGCCAACGCCGCCATTATCAACGACGGCTCGGGCGTGGCCCCGTACCGGCTAAGCATTACGTCCGCCGCCAGCGGGCGGGCCGGTGAGTTAATTATCGATGCGGGAACCACCGGGCTGGACCTGACGACACTGACGCAGGCCCAGGATGCCGCAATCACGCTCGGCAGTGACGACAATGGCCTGCTGATTCGCAGTACAACCAACACGATTACTGACGCCATACCCGGAGTGACGCTCACACTGACCGGTACAGATGATCAACCCGTCACAGTCACAGTAGAGCGAGATTTGGACGGCATGCTGTCAACGCTGAAGGGCCTGGTCGATGACTACAACGGCCTGCTCGACCGCATAAAGCAGTATGCCAGTTATGATTCTGAAACGCAGACGAAGGGCATACTCTTCGGCGAGAGCACGCTGGACGCGGTAAAGCAGCGGCTAAGCCGGGCGCTCACCGGCACTATTTCGGGGGCCGGCGGACGCTTTTCGCGCCTGTCGCAGCTAGGCGTCAAGGTCGAATCAGGCGGGCGGCTCAGCTTTGATGAGCAGAAGTTCCGCGAGGCTTACGCGGCGGATTCGAACGGTGTAACGCAACTCTTCACGGCCGCCAAGGCCGGCGTGGCCGTCAAGGTCAAGGCGGAGCTGGATCAGTTGACCGGGACGGGCGGGCTGCTGGATCGTCGCAGCAAGATGTATACTGAGCAGAAAGAGGCCCTTGGCAAGCGGGTGGACGATTTGAACGAGCTACTCGAGCTCAAACGGCAGAAGCTTCTGCGGAGCTTTCAGCGGATGGAAGACGCGCTGGCACAAATGCAGTCCCAACAAACGTCCATCAGCAGCCTCGGAAGCTTGATCAGTTCATTCAGTACCACCAAGAACTAAACCGCGACTGCGGCCGACCGATACTGCCAATATGCCAGATGTCTCGAAGCAATATCTCCGGAACGCCGTGCTGACCGCCTCGCCGGAGCAGTTGCAGCTCATGCTGTTCGACGGCGCGATCCGTTACGCGACGCGCGGCCAGGAGGCGATGGCCGCGAAAGATTTCGAGGGGATGTTCAACGCGCTGGACCGCGCGCAGCGCATCGTGTTGCAGCTCTCGGCCGGTCTGCGGCGGGAAGTCAATCCGCAACTTGTAGACCAGATGTCGGCGCTGCACGACTTCGTCTACCGGCGGCTGGTGGACGCGAACATGAAGCGCGATCCGAAAGCCATCGACGATGCCTTACGCATACTTCGCCATCAGCGGGAAACGTGGGTTTTGCTGATGGACAGACTCAAGCAGTTCGTCCAATCAGAAAACGGGGGCGCGCCGGAAAGCCGGGACGCGTCAAATGACCGGGTCGCGTCAGGCCAGGGGGCGGCAAAGGGCCCGGGTTGGGCATCCGGCTCGTCAAATGGCGAGCGTACAGAAACCGGGTCCCGCTTCGTCGCCGAGGCGTGAGCAGCGGCAACGTCTCGAGCCTGACACACGGCACTAATGACGCTCAGGCCTCCAGTGGCCCGTGGCCCACGGCCGCGCAGCACATCGCCAGATTGTTCCCCGACGCCCTCGACAGACCGGAGCCGGATTTGTAATATTCCGCCCGTACGTGCGGCGCGGTTCTCGGGTTCTGAGGGTGACGCATGTCCAACACTTGCAATGTTGCGTTGATCGGCCAGAAGTTTATGGGGCGGGCTCACAGCAATGCCTATTTAAAGGCTTCCCGGTTCTTTAATCTGCCGATTCAGCCCGTGATGCACACAATCGCGGGCGTCGATCTGGTATCGCTTGCCCCATTCGCCGACAGGTGGGGTTGGAAACACTACAGCACCTCCTGGAAAGAGGTCGTGAAGGCTCCCGATATCGACCTCGTCGATATCAGTACTCCTAATTACATGCATGCCGAGCAGGCCGTAGCGGCGCTCGCGGCCGGCAAGCACGTGGCCTGCGAAAAACCGGTTGGCGCGACGCTTCGCGATGCTAAAGCCATGAAGAACGCGGCTTTACGAGCCAAACGATCCAAAACGTTCGTTTGGTTCAACTACCGCCGCTGCCCGGCCGTGGCTTTGGCGCACAGGTTGGTCGCAGAGGGGCAAATCGGGCGAATCTACCATGTCCGTGCCGCCTACCTGCAGGAGTGGGGCGGACCGGAGACGCCGCTGAGCTGGCGCTACCTGAAGAAGTACGCCGGCTCCGGGGCCCATGGCGACCTGAACGCGCATATCGTTGATATGGCAAGGTTTATAACCGGCCAGGACATCGTCGAGGTCAGCGGGGCGATCTCAGAGACGTTCATTACCGAGCGGCCGCTGCCGAACACCGGCAAATCCGCCCATGGAAGTCCTAGTCGCCGAAAACGCGACGTGGGCAAGAGCGACGTCGACGACACGGTCTTGTTCCTGGCACGCTTCAGCGGCGGGGCGGTCGGCAGCTTCGAGGCGACCCGCCTGGCCGCCGGTCATGAAAACGACAATCAGATTGAAATTAACGGCTCGCTCGGGTCGCTGCGCTTCAATTTTGAAGACATGAACGTGCTGTGGTATTTCGACGCGCGCGAAAGCAAGCGCACGGCCGGCTGGCGGCGGATCATGTGTACGTCGGCCGGCAATCACCCCTATGCCGGGGCGTGGTGGCCGGACGGGCACATCATCGGCTACGAGCACACGTTCGTGAACATGGTGGCGGACATGATGGCCGTGCTGGCAGGCGAGCAGCCGATTGTCCCGCTGCCGGATTTCGCCGATGCATTCGAGACGCAGCGCGTGCTTGAAGCGGCGATGCTGGCGGCCAAGCACCGCGCGGCGGTGAAGCTGTCTGAAATCAAGTAAGGTGGGGTATGATCGCGGCGCCGGGGGATTAGTGCCCTCGCTCGCGCTTCGGGCTCGGATCGGGCGCGCTTGGATCAGGGGGGATTACCTTTACTTCCCTCCAAGCCACTCCAGCCCGCGCTCCACAACCGCCTGCACCACCTCCGGATAGAGTTCGCGCTCGGCGGCCTGCACGCGATCCGCGAGCGTGTCGGGCGTATCGCCGGGCAGCACCGGCACGCGGCGCTGCGCAACGATCGGGCCGTGATCATATTCCAGGTCCACCAAGTGCACCGTGCAGCCGCTCTCGCGCTCGCCCGCCGCCAGCACCGCGGCGTGTACGTGGCCGCCATACATACCCCGGCCGCCGAATCGAGGCAGCAGGGCGGGGTGAATATTCAAGACGCGACCCTGCCAGCGCGGCGGAAGGCGCCAATACCTCATGAAGCCCGCCATGAGGACCAGGTGTGCTTCGGCCTGGTCCACAGCGGTCGTAATCGCTTCCGAAAATGCTTGCTCGTCGGCGAAGTCGATTGGGCGGACGATTTTGACCGGCAGACCCGCCTGGCGGGCAATCTCGACCCCGCGAACCGCGCCGCGCGAGCTGATTACCAGTACGATCTCGGCGCCGCGCAGCCGGCCGTCCCTGATCCGCTCGATCAGGTTCGCCAGCGTAGAGCCTGCCCCGGAAATTAACACCGCCAGCCGAAGCGGCCGATAAGTTGGTTGAGTGGTCGCCATGCCCGTCATCTTACCGGTTGGGTGGGCCGCGTTGATAGTGCCCACTGCGGTCAGTTATAATACCGGCCTGACCGGCCCCGTACCGGGCCGCTTCAGGGCGGAAAGAGGCGCTGGAATCGACCGCGCGACCGAGAGGATGTAAACGTGGCTGCAAAAACCAGCTATGAAACGCAGGCCAAGATCAGCGTCGCCCTGGCGATCGTCGGCGGGCTCTCGGCCCTGGTGGCCGCCGCCTGCATTCTGCAAAAACTCGACTTCCAGACGTTTCTCTTCACGTATGAGTCGCAGGGCCGGCGGTTCCTGGTGATATTGGCGGGTTTGGCGGTCGGGCTACTGACCGGCAGCATCGGCTTCCTGGTCGGCTTCAACAGCGCCGGGCAGCGCCTCAACAAGCAGAACCGCCTCTCCTGGACCGGGTTCTTTCTCAGCGCCGCAGTCATCGCCCTGACGCTTTGCGTCGGCATTCTGCTATGGGGTACGCGCAACCCGGTGCATGTGACGCACGCTTAGGTCACGAGCTGAGTCCCGCAGCGTCCGTAGGTCGTTATCAATCTTTGTTACAACCGGCCGCGAGGAAATTGTCGATCGCTGGCTCGCACTAGGGCACGACATAGTCCTGCGGCACGCGCGTCATGCCTTCTTCGGGTGACTGGATCCGGGTGCCGCTCGGGTACCACAGCCCGACATCGCGTGAACGGCGATCGTTTAGCCGTTCTACGTGTCCATCGAAGAACAGAGCGTTCATTCGCCCCGGATTGCTCTGTGCGTTGCTGGTGGCCGCCCCGATGTCTGCCCCGTGGCGGTAACTTAGGGCCAAGTTCTTTCCGCGGGCCTTGGGATACTCGCCCGCGTCCACCGGCATCCCGTCCCAATTGAGCGAGCCCTGCTCAACGCCGTAAGCGGTCGAACCGCACCACCACGGCGCGGGGTCTGTGAAACTGCCGAACAGGCCTTGCGAGGGATAGCGTGGATCGACGTACGGGTAAGCGTCGAAATCCAGACTCTCGGTGCCACCCTCGCACTCAAGGTAGCGCGTGCCATCGGCGACGAAGACCTTGCCGGCCGGCTGGCCGACCTGGTCGAGCCGCGGGCGGTAATCGTAGTTGATGTACTCAAAAGTGTCGGGCGCGGCCCGCCCGCGCACCCAGCGCGGGTAATCGGAGCCATGTTTGTACGCCAGCGTTTCGTCCGTGTGGGCATGGCCAACGAATTGGAACTGTGCCGGCATCAGGTAGCTGACCGTGCGGTAGGGGCCGTTTGCCTTGAATACTTGCCGGTCGGGCGAGTAATGCCCCTCTCCCTCCCATAGCGCCGAGTGCAGGAACTGACTCGGGCACCGCATCTGCTCCAGCAGGAACTTGAACCGCAGCGCCCGTACGGCGGGCAGCTCGGTCTTGCCGGCCAGGAGGGGCGTCATCCAATCCCACGCCTGCACCGGCAGGTCGGGGCGGCTGAGCACCTGTGGCTCGCTCTTCCACAAGAGGTCGAGAGTGCGGACGGCCACGCCCGAGGTGTTGACTCCCGGCAGCCACTCCTCGTTGTCGTTCACGTAAGTGGCCAGACCAATGCCGAAGTCGTGCAGGCGCTGACCACATACGACTGTCTTGCTCAGCTCGCGCGCCTCGTACAGATGAGGCAGCAGTATGGCGATCAGCAATGCCAGCAGAGCAATGACTACCAACAGTTCGATCAATGTGAATGCCATATTACGGCGGCGTGCGCACCGCCAGCGTTTCGGGATCCACATACCGGTTCCTCGCTCCCAGATCCCCTAGAATTGATCCATAACGCTGGTTTATGTACAGCACTCCGTTGCGTTCGTGGCACGGCAGGAGCGTCGCCTCTCCTGTCCGCGGGTTTGTCATGGGTATGCAGACCAGTTCTTTGCGGGTTATGTTGAAGGTCTCGCCGGTTGACACGCAAACGAGAAGCACCGAATTGGAAATCGGACTGGATGACTTGAGCCGGTGGACCGCAAACGCAACTGCCAGTAGAGACACTGCCGCCGCAATGATCAGTTTCCTGCGTTCCACGGCCAGGCCCGCGTGAACTGCGCCACTGGTCCGGCGCCAGCGCTAGCCCAGAAGAGGCCGCATCAGACGCCGATAGATACGATTGCATTGATCTAGACAGCGCACATCCTACCGGTAAATGCTCGTAATGTGAACTTCCCGTTACAGATTTGCGCAAAAGCGCAAATGTGCCGATTGCGAAAAAAAAGATCGCAAACGTGCTGCTTGTCCACGGGTAACCGCCAAGGCGCTATTCGGACAAACGCCGACGCGGTGCGACGCGAAACCGGTTCCGCGGGCAGCCTCATTCCAAAATGCGCCATGCACTGTCGCCTGCTGCCGGCGCGCCAGCCGCTTGCGCAATTCGGGCGGGAGGCGGACGCCGATCAGCGCACAAGTCACCGCCAGCCGCTGCCACCCACCCTAAAGCGACCCCGCCAGGCGGTCCAAGCCATGTTCGCGATTGACCCGTTCCACGCCTACGCCTAGCCTATAAGCTGCGGCTAGTCCGGCCGGCTGAAATTCCCCGGCAGGCAGGCTGTTACAGCAAGACTCCGAAATGGTTTGCGAAATGGCTGCTTCACCCGTTTCTGAGAATCCAACCGTCGCGGCACGCTCCTGGCCGCAGCGCCTGCGGCTGATCGTGGCCGCGCTTCTAATCTGGGCCGGGCTGCAATACCTTTTGAACGCGACGCTGATGGCGCCCGGTCTGGCCCGCCCGGCGACCCTGGCCGCCAGCCATCATCCGGTGCTGGCCGCGCTCGGGCTCGCAATTATCCTGCTCGTCGGTAGCTTGGTGGCGGCGCGCGTGGCTGGCTCGGCGTATTCGCATCCCGGGCTGCTGACCGCGGCGCTGGGGCTGGCCCTGTGGGTCATCCCGGCCGGCACCATGACCGAGTGGCTGATGTACGCGAATCCGCAGGTCGGACCGCCCACCGGTGCGGCCTACTGGCCCCTGGCTGCTGAATACCTGTGGCTGCTGCTCCTGATGGTGGCCGTGGCGGGTCTGACCGAGATCCCCTGGACCGCACTGGCAAGCCTTGATCGCGCAATCATCCGCGAGGAATTCCGCCGGACCGTCGGCCTGCACCTCACGGGCCGTTCGCGCATCAATGGGGTACTCGCGCTGCTGCTTTCCACGCTTGTCATTGGCGTGCTGATGCTGATCCTGACCGGGCCGGCGACTTCGGGTCAGACCTTGCGGGGCCAGGTGTACTTCGCCGTCGCCGTGGCCAGCGCTTGCGGCACGTTCGCCGCCTGCCGCGTGCTTCGCGTAACCGAACCAATCTGGTACTGGCCGGCGCCGATCCTGGCCGGGCTGATAGGGGTTTTGGTGGCCACGATACGTCCCGCGCTATTGCTGCCGGCCGCCTACGCGCACTTGAATTCGATCCCCGCCTGGGGTCTGGCCAGACCGCTGCCGATCGAAATGGTGGGCGTGGGCGTGGCGGTTTGCCTGTGGGCGCTGCGCGCCAGTCAGCGCTCCCCGCGCACCGGGCAGCCGTGAGCATGAGCAGGGCCAGCCATGATCTCGCTTCCGCCGAAGCACCGTGCCGAAACCTACGAGGAGATGCGGGCGCGGCTCATCGCTGAAACGTCCAACTACTTGACCGAATGCCTGCGGCACCCAGAGCTGGCCGTCCGCATCCCCACCATCCAGGCCGGCCGGGGCCGATTTCCGCCGTCGCTGGCGGTCGCATTCTGGGCGCGAGTACTGAGCGAGTGATTGCGCCTGACGCCGTTAACGAGGGGCATGGTGGGTGCCATGCCCAAGCCCGCGCAGCGGGCGCGGGCATGCCGGCGCCAGTTGCTCCGCACCTGCCGGGCCGTTAACGAGGGGCATGCCCACGCTTAGAGCTGGGGCATGGCACCCGCCCAGGGACCATGACCACGGGCGGGCTGGCCGAACGGGCGGCTTGCCCGAAGCCGCTTGTGCGTGCATCATCACCTTGGGATGCGCATCCTCGTAATTCAATTCGCCGGTGCTAAACGCGACCGGCCGCTGCCGCGCTTTGAACCTCAACTCGGCACGCTCCTGGCGCTGCTGAAAAAACGGGGGCACGACCTGTCATTGGTCGGCATGTCGCGCTTCGACCTGGAGACCGCCAAGGCTGCCCTTGCCCGCGCCCTGCCGCAGCTCGTTTACGCCGACATCGCCGGCATTTGCGTGAACGCCGCACGCCGCACCTTCGAGTACCTACAGCAGCATGAGTTCCTGCCCATCGTCGTCGGCGGCACATACCCGACTGTCGATCCGGCCGGCAGCCTCAGCCTGCCCGGCGTCCAGGCCGCCGCCATCGGGGAACCCGACGCCTCGCTCGTCACCTACCTTGAGCGCGTCAAGGACCCGACGGTTGGCCAGACCGTACTCGGCGTCTGGATGCGCGACGAGCGCGGCCTGGCCCGCCCGGACTTGCCGCACCTGGTCGAAGACCTCAATTCGCTCCCGTTCCCGGAGCGCGACCTGTTCGACTACGCCAACCACGTCCAACACTCCGGCCAGATCGAGATCGCGGTTGGCCGCGGTTGTCCACAAAGCTGCGCCTACTGCATCAACGACTGGCTCGAAGATATCTACGACGGGCACGGCACGTGGGTGCGCCGCCGCTCACCGGAGAACGTGGTCGCGGAAATCAACCTGCTGCGCGAGCGCTATCCGGGCGTGCGGAGCGTGAAGTTTTTGGATCACGCCTTCGCCCTCGACCGCGAATGGCTGACCAGCTTCCTGCAAATCTACACTCAGCGCTGCGGCCTGCCGTTCTCCTGCCACCTGCGCCTCAACGCCGCTGACCCGGAAGTGATCCGACAGCTTGCGGCCGCCGGCTGCCGGCAAGTAGAGGTCGAGTTAATCAGCGGCAGCGATTTCCTGCGCAACGAAATTTTCGATATGAACTTGAACCAGGGCCAGATCGAAACGTCGCTGCAAACGCTCCGTGCCGCGGGCATGAGGACGCGCGCCATTGTCTACCTGGGCGCCCCGTATGAAAGCGAGATGTCGCTGGCCGAGACGCGCGACCTCCTGCTGCGCTGCCGCCCCGACGAGGTCGACCTCCGTCCCTACTATCCTTTCCCTGGAACGCGCGCTTGCGAAACCAGCCGCGACAACGGCTGGCTACACGGCCGCGGCGAGGAACAGTACCACCTGCACCGGCCGGGAATCGACATGCCGGCGTGCCGCGCCGAACACGTACAGGCCTTCATCCGCCGCCTGCGAGCCGAGCTGCGCACCAGCACCGGCCAACCCTGGTGGCGCCGCTGGTCGCGTAATGCCCGCGTCCGCATGGCCCAACTAATTAGACGCGGCAAATAGTCAAGCCGCTTTCGCATCTTCCCGCCCCCCGCGCGCGCCGTTATCACCCTATCACGTTATCACTTTATCACTGACGGCCGCTGGCTACCCTCCGACATGCACGATGATCCGCCGCTCCGACCCGCGCCGCCGATGCTCCCACAAGTAGATCCCTTGCCACGTTCCGAGCCCGAGCCGCCCGTGCACAATTGGAATCGATAGCGTCGTTGCCGTCAGCGCGGCCTTAATGTGCGACGGCATGTCGTCCGGCCCCTCGGCAGTGTGCGTGTACAGTGGGTCATCCTCCCGCACCAGCCGGTTCAGCCACGCCTCCAAATCGCGCCGCGCCGATGGATCCGCGTTCTCCTGAATAACCAGGCTGGCCGAAGTGTGCTGCACGAAAACGGTGCACAAACCCTCCTGCTGTCCGGCTTCGGCCACAACCGCCTGAATTTCGCGGGTGATCTCCCGCAGCCCCGCCCCACGCGTCGTTACGGTAATCTGTCGAATCATCGTCCGCGATGATACGCCGGTAATCGCGCTACGGCCAAAACGCGGCGACGGCCACGATCAGCCAGATGAGCGCTCCGGCCACCAACTTCGCCGCACGGCCAAAGAAAACTCCGACGCCGGCTCCGACGCCGGAGCGAATCGAAACCTCCAGCTTTTGCCCGGTGTAGTACTCCAGCAGCAGCGCCCCCGCCGCCGCCCCGATGCACGCCCCCAGCAGCGAGCCCAACAGCGGCAGCGGAATGAAGGGCGTTGCAACAACGGCCCCAACCAGCCCGCCCAGCAGCGCGCCTACCGCCCCCCAGCGCGTCCCCCCGGCCCGTTTTGAACCCGCCACGCCGGCCAGGAACTCGACCAACTCCGCGATGCCCGCAATTGCCAGAATCGCCACCAATGTCCAGATGTTGAACATCCCCGGTTCCCCGGGGCCCGTTCCGCCGCGCCACCACAGGGCAACGAAGACCGTCGAGCCGATCATCAGCCACGTCCCGGGTAGGCCCGGAATAATGGTGACAAACCAGACTGCATTCACGATGCACAGGAGCACTGCCCAGACATAAGGCATGCACAACCTCGTGAAGCACCGGTTTTAGCCGGTCAGATCCAGCAGGCCGGTTCATTGACCGGCAAAGGAGCGCCCCCACAAAAGCCGCTCGCACGAAAATACTTTAGACGGCCACGGCTTCGCGCTGCTCGATTTCCGCCGCATCCGTTTGGAATTGCCGTTCTTTGAACAGCACGGCGAACACAATTGCGCCGAGAATCGTGACCACGATCGGCACCAAAAAGAACTTCGGCCAGGCGTGGCTCACGCGCGCTGCGACGAACACGTCGTACAGCGGGCCGCTGACCAGGTTGCCGATCAGCATGCCCACGCCATTCGTGGCGAACAGCAGCAAGCCCTGGGCGCTGGCACGAATGTCTTTGGGCGACAGCCGTTCCACCGCGATCATGCCGCCGGCGAAAAAGAATGAGTAGCAGATTCCGTGCAGGGCCTGGGCGGCCACGACCAGGTACCACGGCTGGCCAATCGCGAATATCGCATAACGCAGCGGCCAGGCGAGAATTCCCAGCACGATCGTCATCCGCATGCCCAGGTTACGCAAAGACGGCGCCAGCAGCAGCATCAGCGCAATCTCGGCCACCTGTCCGATACTCATGGCGGCGTTCGCCCAGCCCGGCGAAAGGCCGACCCCGGCGTTCGTGTCGGTCAGGAAAATGATCGTGTAGCTGTAGTAGAAGGGAAGCTCGATCGCCACCACAAAGGAGATCACCAGGAGCACCGCGAAATTGCGATTCGACATAAGGCGGAAGGCCTCGACGAATGCGTAGGGATTTTTGGCCTGTTTAGCGGGCGGCGTGTTTGGCAGGGTGAAGCAATAAATCCCCATGAATGCAGACAGCACCGCCGCGAACAACAGGCAATCGCCCACACGCCAGGCGCCCGGCTGGTACCGCCCCCAAATGAGCAGGTAGCCGCTGATGATCCAGTTCACCACGATCCAGCCGATCGTGCCCCACACCCGGATGTTCCCGAATTTCTTGGAGTCCTTCATGTGATGGAAGGCGATCGCGTTCGTCAGGGCGATGGTGGGCATATACAAGATTGCATAGATCAGCAGTGCCACGAACATGCCGCCGAATTGCGTTTGCGGCCAGGCGATAAAGAGCAGCACCGCGCCGAGCAAGTGCACGATCCCGGTGAAAATCTGGTTGGGCATGAAGCGATCCGCGATCCAGCCCGCGACCAGCGGCGAGAGCATTGCTCCGAGCGCTGTCGTAAGATACACAAGCCCAATCTGCTTGCCGCTGAAGCCCAGATGCTCCATGTGCTTGCCGAGCAATACTGACCACGCGCCCCACACGGCGAACTCCACGAACATCATGATCGAGAGCCGGACCAGTGGCTGGTACGACTCCGTGCGCGCGGTTTCCACCGATGCCAGCGCGCCCGGCTGGACTTTCGACTTGGCAGACATCAAACGGGCTCCTTTCGTAATTCCTTTCAGCTCGGCATCTTAGCGACACCTGGCGGCGCCGCCAGCGCCGCAAATCAGCGCTCGGCACGGCAATGTGGCATCGATGCCGCCGAACGCGCCTTATCGGGCGGCCCTGATTACGCCCGGCGGCAGGTCGCATGCGAGGTCAAGCGTGTCGCTCCCTTGATCCATAGGTGCTTAGATCCCTGGGTTGACTCCACTCCCGTCCAGTTGTAGCGTGACGTGCCCCGGTCGTCCCGCTCTGGCAGGGCGCGCTGCACGGTGCGACCGGATTGGGCCGAACCAGACGGAGGATATGATGGACCCACAAAAGAGCATCGCCCTGTTGAATCAAGCAGTCGCCGACGAGCTGCAGGCTGTGCACCAATACATGTATTGGCACTTCCACCTGGACGACCAGGGTTTCGGCCCGTTGGCTGCCCTGCTGAAGCGCATCTCGATCGTCGAGATGACGCACGTCGAAAAACTCGCCGAGCGCATCCTGTTTCTCAAGGGCGACGTGAAGATGGTCCCCAGCGGTCCGGTTGACACCGCCACCGAGGCCACGGAAATCCTCACTCGCGCCGCGGCTTCCGAGCAGAAGGCGGTCAGAGACTACAACAAGGCCGCCCTGGAGTGCAGCGCCAACGCCGACGCCGCGTCAAAGCAGATTTTCGAGTCTCTGGTGGTGGACGAAGAGGGCCACTTCGACGCCTTCGACAAGCAGCTTGAAAACATCAAGCGCTTCGGACCCAGCTACCTGGCCCTGCAGTCATTCGATGGCGGCGAATCGAAATCCGATTGACGCCACGCAGGCGGAGCAAACCGGCCGTGACGCGCCGGCTGAACAGTCGGCGCGCCCCGGCGCAGGGGCCGACCTAGCGCGGCGGAGGCTTCGTCAACGCCGCCTCCGCCGAATTCTTGCGGTCGCACTGGCACTTTTCGTGCTCGTCGCGGTCGCGGACTTGGCGTTTCGCCCCGTTGGACGCATCGTCCCCCCGCCACCCGGCGCCGAACCCGGCCGCTGGGTCTTCCTCGAGGGTGCCGCCAATACCCGCGACCTCGGCGGCTACACTACAGTTGACGGCCGCACCGTAAGGCGCGGCCGGATCTACCGCTCCGGCAACCTGGGCCACCTCTCCTCGGCCGGCGTGAGCGTCTTTCGCGATCTCGGCGTCACCACCGTGATCGACCTGCGCAACCGGCTCACACCCTTGCCATGGTCCAACGGCGACGTCCTCGGCGTACAACTCGCCGCCCGCGTCCATGGCTGCCCCATGAGCTTCGAGAAGCCCGCCGACCGCTCGCAGTTCTATGTCCTCGGCGTGCAAGAGAACCAGGCCGCAGTGCGGCGTGCCTTCGAGTTACTCGCGCAATCCGACGGCCCCGTTCTATATCACTGCGCGATCGGCGTGGATCGCACCGGTGTTTTGTCGGCACTGTTGCTGCGTCTGCTGGGCGTTTCCCGAGCCGACACGCTGGCGGATTTTCGCCTTTCCGAGCAAATCGGTACTCCCGGCAACCTGAACGCGATGAACCGGCTCCTGGATGAAGTCGAGCGACAGGGTGGAATCGAGCAGTACCTGCTGAACATCGGCGTTTCGGCCGAGTGCCAGGCGCAGTTGCGGCAGAAGCTCCTGGAACCGACGCCATTGGCCCCGCCGCCGCACTGATCGGGAACAGCGTGCCACATCGCAGGGCCGGGGTAATAGTAGTTAGTTGTTAGTTATTAGTATTGAGAAGGGGGGTACCGCTGGTCAATGGTGGGTTTGCTTCCCGAAGCTCGACTATTGAGGATGCGCATTGTTCGACCCCGAGCGCCTCTGTTGCGCTTCCTCCGCGCGCTGCGCCGCTTCCGCTTCTTGCGCCTTCCGCACCTGTTCGATCAGCCGCTGCAGCTCCTCCGCTTCCGCTTTCGCGGCCGCGTGCTCGGCTTCCATGCGCTCGTGCTCGGCCGCCAGGGCCGCTGCCTGTCGCCGAAGCTCCGCTGTTTCCGCCTCAATCTTCGCCAGCTCTGATTCGCTGACCGCACGATCTTCAAACGCCGGCTGGCGCGCCCCGCGGCTCTCGCAGCCGGCGATCATCGCCACCCAACTCAGAGCCGCTGCGGCCGCCACCAGCCGCTTGAACATTTCAGGCACGGGCATACTCCTGCGGAGCCCTTGCGCGCATGGCTCACCGCCGCTCGCGGGTCTCAAATCGCCAATATAGCCGATGGTTAGCCAAAAAGTGCGGGCCCGCGATGACTTCGAGAACAGTCGCGAGCATATTCCACAAACCCCGGCCTCCCTTTACCAGGCTGTCTCCAGCCGCAGTTCGCCGTCCGGCTGAACCGACACGGTCACCGCGCCCGAACGCGCCGTTGACAGCAGTTGAGCCTCCGCGCCCAACGCACTATCGACCAGCGCCGCCAGTTTCGGCCGCTCCTCAGCCGAGGAAGCGACCACGACCTGCGGGTTGACGGCGGCGTAAAAGGCCGCCGACTCGGGCACCAGGCTGCCGTGGTGCGGCGCGATGAGCACGTCCGAGGCCAAGTGAATCGTCCCGGCCGCATCCGCCGCCAGCAGTTCACGCAAGGCGCGGCCCTCGATATCTCCTGTAAACAGGACGGTGCGCGGCCCGGCGTGCACGCGCAGCACGAGCGAGAGATCGTTGGCCGTCCAAGCGGCGGCGTCCGCGTCGGCCGGCGGCCAAAGCACCTCGACCGGCATGCCGGCGAGCGTGAGACTGTCGCCGGCATGGACACGCACCAGTTTAGATCGCCCGGACGGCGTGAGGGCCTGCAGCGCAGCCGGCGTTGTGTCTTTCGGCGATCCTGTGTACTTGCTCAAAACCAACATATCGATCGACAGTAAGTCGAGCGCGGTGGCCAAACCGCTGCAATGGTCGAAATTCGCGTGCGAAACCGCGACGCCCGCCACGCGCCGCACGCCCAGCGCCCAGGCCGCCTGTCCGACAAGCTCCGCCGCGTTCGAATTGCGGTCGGTGCCGATGTCAAACAAAACCGCCTCGCGGGCAGGCGTGATCATCATCATTGCATTGCCGCCGCCTACTGACAGCACGTGTAATTCAAAATCTTTTCCCCCGCCTCGCGGCCAGAGAAGCCAGCCGCCCCACGCGAGCAGCAACACGCCCAACGTCACAGACCAGACGAGAAGAGTGCGCCGCCGCGCCCTGCGCCTGATGCGGAAGTCAGCCACCCACTGCTCCAGGCGCAGTCGGCCCGATATGGCCACAGCCGCCCCCAGCAGTCCATACGTGCCAAACACCAACACGAACGGTGGCTTCGCCAGTTCGACTACCCCCGGCCTCGCCAGGTTCGCAAAGCAATGCACCGCCCACAGC
>JAGPEO010000346.1 GCA_018056925.1 Phycisphaerae bacterium | reverse complement strand
TTTCTCGCCGCTCACATTGAGCATGCCGGTGGTGAAGGTGCCCGTGAACAGCTTCAGCCCCGTGCACAAAAAGTTGTACACCGCCGCCAGGACAAACGAGGAAACCAGGATCAATCCCTGCTTGCCCTCACCCGCGGCGCCGGCCGCCAGAATCTCATTAGTCGCAGTGCCCTCCGGGAATGGCAGTTTGCCGTGCATTTCCTTGACGAAATAACGCCGGAACGGGATCAGGAAGAGCACGCCCAGAATCGCACCCAGGAACGGCACCAGGAAAATCTGCAGGAATAGCTGCATATCTCCCATGCCCAGATTCTGGTTCAGCTTCAGCACATAGATGGCCGGCATCGTGAAGCACGTGCCGCCCGCCACAATGCCCGACGTGCTGCCGATCGCCAGGACGTTGATGTTTTCCAGCAGTGTCGTGCGGCGATAGCCCAGCCGCAGCAGCACCCCGGAAAGCGTGATGGACAGGATCGAAATCGGAATCGCGGTTTCGATGCCTGAGCCGGCCTTCAGCGCCACGAACGTGGCCGCCACCGACCAGAGCACGTTCATGATGATGCCGAAGACGATGGAGCGCGTGGTCAGCTCCGGCACGATCACGTTGGGCGGCACCATCGGAACATATGTTTCGCCCGGTCTCAGCTCGCGGTAGGCGTTCTCGGGCAGCTTTGTCTGGATTTCGGGCAACTTCGTCTGAAGTTCTGGCGTGCACGCCATCGCAATTTCCCTCACTCTATGGACGATGGGCGGCGCAGCCCGCGCCGCCCATAATCAGCATCTCACTTAACTCGAGCCTAGGCTAGCCTAAATGACCGCCCTGCCCCAACTCGGGCTTGGCGCGGCGGCAGTCAAAGTAGACGAACACACACAACGCCAGGAACAGGATCAGGCCAAGCCAGTTCTGGTAGCGCGCCAAATCGCCCGGGTCGATGCCCGCGTCGACCAGCCGCCCACTCACATCCAGGAACGGCATGATCTTGCCGACCATCTTCTCGGTCCCGTTGACCAGGGTCTTCACGCCCAGGCTGAGTTCATCAATGGCCGTGGTGAAGTTGACCAGCACCTCCGTAATGGCGCCGCCCGCGATTAAGCCGGAAGCCAGCAGGATACCTTTGTTAGTGCGGGCCTTGGCGAGCTGCTCGTTGCGCGTGCTCTTGCTGACCAGCGTGGCCACCACGGCGCCCACAAAAATCGGGGCGTTGATGCTGATATCCAGGTACATGCCCAGACCGAAAGCCAGCGGCGAGATGCCCAAGAGCTGCATGGTCAGCGCCAGCACCACGCCGACGCCATACAGCATCCAGGGCGGCTGCCCCGTCCCCAGGAAGCTCTGCAGGGCGCCGGCCATCATGTTGGCCTGCGGCGCCCGCAACGCGTTATCACCCGTGTACCCGGGCTGGTAACTCAGGACCATGATTGTGCCGCACACCAGCACCGCCGAAAGCAGCGAGCCGCCCAGCGCCAGCCAGGTGATCCGCTTCGGGCTGGCCCCCAGCCAGTAACCCATCTTGAAGTTCGTGATCAGGCCGCCCGCCATCGACAAGCCGGTGCACACCACGCCGCCCACCAGCAGAACCGACAGCATCGCCATTTCGCCGCGCGGCAGCCCGAACGCCGCCAGCAACACGGCCGTGATGATGATCGTCGTAACCGTCATGCCGGAAATGGGCGTGACTGAGATCATGGCGATCGCCCAGGCGGACACCGTCGTGAACAGGAAGGTCACTACCAGCGCCAGCACGACCGAGACGAATGTCAGCCAGGTGGCGTTGGGCATTTGGGCGAATACCACGGTGCGGAAGAAAATCGCCATCGCGATCACCACCAGCAAACCGATCCCGAACATCGCGCCGTAGCTGATATCCTCATCCGTGCGGTCCGTTGCCGTCCCGCCTCCCTTGCCCGAGAAGAGTACGCCGAAGGCCTGCCGCAACGCCGTCACAATCACGCCCCCCATCTTCAGGATCGAGATCAGGCCGGCGGCGAAGATCGTCCCGATGCCCATCTGCCGCGGAATGTTGTACCAGATGTCGTGCGCCGACGTCGATTTCACGTCCGGGTTGATCCCTTGCAGTTGTTCGAGTGGCAGCGAGCCGAGCAGTGGCGTCATGACCAGCACCGACAGCAACGACCCGGCCAGAATGATCGAGGCGTACCGCAGACCGATGATGAACCCCAGCCCGAGGTAATACGCCCCCGTGCCCATCGAGACGACGGCCTTTACTTTTTCCGTCAGATCGGCGAATAGCCCGGTCGATCCGAAAGCCAGGACTTCGGTCGGCGCCTTGCCCACGGGCTTCAGATGCGCCAGGCCGGTGGTGAACACGTCCCCGAACAGTCGCAAGGCCGTGGCTGCGAACGTGTAGATCGCGGAAATAATGAAGGAGTAAATCAGGATGAACGCCTGCGTAGTGCTGCCGGAGGCGCCAGTCACGAGAATTTCGTTGGTCGCGGTCGCCTCGGGGAACGGCAGCTTGCCGTGCATTTCCTTTACGAAGTAGCGCCTGAACGGAATCAGGAACAGCGCCCCCAGGATCGCACCCAGAAACGGAACGAGCGAGATCTGCAGGAAGAGCGAAAGGTTCCCGATGTTCAGGCTTTCCGGCGAGTTCAGCTTCAGGATGTAAATCGCCGGCATCGTGAAGCACGTCCCACCGGCCACGTAGCCCGAGGTCGTGCTGATCGACAGGGCGTACATGTTCTCGAGAATCGAGCTGGCCCGCCTGCCCGTCTTGAGCAGGAACCCCGACAAGCCCACCGCCAGAATCGAGATCGGAATGGCCGTTTCGATGCCCTGCCCGGCCTTCAAGGCCAGGAAGGTGGCCGCCACCGAGAAGATGACGTTCATCAGCAAACCGAAGATGAACATCCGCGGCGTCAGCTCGGGCACCCGCATGCTCGGCGGGATCATCGGCACGAATTTCTCGCCGGGCTTCAGTTCCCGATAGGCGTTCTCCGGAAACTTTGGAATTCGAGTCTCCTGGGCTTCGACTTGGGCCTGCTGTGGCATATGCATTTTCCCTTCTTGGCTGGCCAGGCGCAACGGCCCGCTCGATAGGCACGCCGCGTGGTGGCCGATCAGTTCAGGCCGCTCAGGATACCCAGCCGGCGACCATCACGGAAGGACCGCGCCAAAACCCGCCGAATCGGATCGGCTCCGCAGGTAGCAGACCCGGCTCAAGTAGCAGAGCCGGCTCGTGTCGAGCCGGAATTTCGCTGAAAGGCCCCGATTGCAAACTGTTCGATCGCCCTCGGATCGCCCCGCCCGCGTCTTTTCGGCCGTCAAACGTGCTTTGCTTTTCAGCCGCTAAACACGCTGCTCTTAAACATGCATTGCTTTTCGGTCGTTGAGTATGTTATTGTGAATTCGCGGTTTGGTTGTCGCGAAATTCGCGGTTAGGCGCGCAGCGCGGCGCGGCGTCCGAGTCTCGTTCGCCCCTGGGCCAAACCCCAAAGCAGGCACAAGCCTGATTGCGACGCCCGAAGGAGAGCGGAGATGAAGGACTCCGGAGCGAGCCTCTGCCGTCTGAGTTGTATCGCCGTCATTTTGGCCGGCGGGTATTGGGCCGCGCCGTCGGCGGCCGCCAATGAAAAATACCTCATCGTTTCAGCCCCAAACTACGTCGACAGCCCGGCGCTGAACCTGTTCATAGACCACCGCACCGCGCGCGGCTTCGACGTGTCGGTCTACAACGTGCCCTCGGGCACCACTCGCAACGAGATCAAAGCTTACATCCAGAGCCTGTGGGGCACTCCCGCCGCCCCCGCTTACCTGCTAATCGTGGGCGACACCGCCGGTGAAACTTCGAGCAGCACCACGATTCCGCATTGGATCGGACAAGGCAGCCGGCATAGCCCGACCGACTTGCCCTACGCGTGTATGGATGGCGGCGATGACTGGTACCCCA
>JAGPEO010000345.1 GCA_018056925.1 Phycisphaerae bacterium | reverse complement strand
CGGCGCGAATCACACCCGGCCCATGACGGCGGCCGTAACCGCGGCCGTTTGAGGAGCACGCATGCTGAACCGCATTCTAGTGACTGGAGCGGCCGGGTTCATCGGCTCGAACTTCGTCCGCCGCCTGTGCGAAAAACGCCCCGAATGGCAGGTCGTGGCGTTCGACGCCCTGACTTACGCCGGAAACCTCGAAAATCTTCACGGTCTGGAGGACAGCCCGCAGTTCGAGTTCGTGCGCGGCGACATCTGCGACAGCGAGGCGGTCCGCGCCGTGCTCGACACGCAGGTCGGGGCGGTGGTCAATTTCGCGGCCGAAACGCACGTGGATCGCAGCATTCACGGCAGCGCCGACTTCATCCGCACCAACGTTATGGGCACACAAGTGTTGCTGGAGCAGTCCCGGCTCAGCGCGGTGCGCCGCTTTCTGCAGGTGTCAACCGATGAAGTCTACGGTTCGCTCGGGCCGGAAGGACGCTTCACGGAGGACTCGCCGCTTTGCCCTAACAGTCCGTACAGCGCTTCGAAAGCCGCGGCCGACCTGCTGGTGCGCGCCTATCATCGCACGTACGGTCTGCCGGCGGTGGTGACGCGTTGCTCGAACAACTACGGGCCATACCAGTTTCCGGAGAAGGTGATTCCGCTGTTTATAACCAACCTGCTGGAGGAGCGGAAGGTACCGCTTTATGGCGACGGACTTAACGTGCGCGACTGGATTCACGTGCAGGATCACTGTGATGCACTGCTGGCTGTACTGGAACGCGGTCAACCCGGCGAAGTCTACAATATCGGCGCCGGCAATGAGATGACCAACCTCGAGCTGACGCACGCCCTGCTGCGCGAACTGCGGCACGATGCGAGCATGATCCATTACGTAAAGGACCGCCTGGCCCACGACCGGCGCTACGCCGTCGATACCCGCAAGATCCAGCAGGCGCTGAACTGGCGGCCGCAGATCGATTTTGCCGACGGACTGCGTCGCACCGTGCAGTGGTATCGGGAGAATCAGGCCTGGTGGCGCGCCATCAAGTCCGGGGCTTACCGGACCTATTATGAACGCCAGTATGGGCAGGACTGAATGGCAGAAAGGTCTAACCTTGCGCACAGCTCTGATTGGTGCTAACGGACAGCTTGGGACCGACCTGCGGGTGCGCCTGCCGGGCGACGTGCTGGCGCTCGACCTGCCGGAGTTCGACGTGACCCGCGCCGAGCACGTGCGCAGCGCACTGCACGATTACCGGCCTGACTGGGTCATCAACTGCGCGGCACTTACAAACGTGGACGCGTGCGAAAACGCTCCGGCCGAGTGCTTCGCCGTAAATGCGGTTGGCGCAGCAGTGGTGGCGCGCGCGGCTGCGCAAGTCGGGGCGCGCCTGGCGTACATCAGTACGGATTACGTGTTCGGGGCGGCGGGAGCGCGCAGCCGGCCCTACCAGGAAGAGGACCTCCCCGGACCGCTCAACACTTATGGGGTCTGTAAACTGGCCGGCGAGCACCTCAGTCTGGCGCACTGCCCAGACGCCTTGATCGTGCGTACCTGCGGGCTCTATGGCCACGCGGGGGCCCGCGGAAAGGGGGGCAACTTCGTCGAAACGATGTTGCGCTTGGCGGACAGTGGCCAGAAGGTCCGGGTGGTCAACGACCAGCGGCTGTCGCCGACGGCGACCGCCGACTGCGCCGCGAAAGTCGTCGAGCTGCTGCGCGTCGACGCACGCGGCATTGTGCACGCGGCCGCGCAGGGCGCCTGCACTTGGTTCGAGTTCGCCCGCGAGATATTCACACTATCAGGACGCGCGGTCGACCTGCGGCCGATTAGTTCCGCCGATTATGCCGCGCCGGCCCGTCGGCCGGAGTTCTCTGCGCTGGGCAGCCGGCGCCTGGCGGCCCTTGGATTGGCGCCTTGCCGAAGCTGGCGGGAAATGCTGGCGGACTATCTGGCCGCACGTGCGCCTCGGCCGCCGGAGCCAAAAGAAATTGCAGGCGTGGAGTGTTGCCGCACATCCGGCGCGGCGCCGCGCGGGACCGGGCCTGAATGAGTGACCTATTCAACAAACGCACGGTAGTCATTAATTCGGCCAGCGGCGTGACGGCCAAAGCTTTGAATGTCGTCATTCTGCTTTGGCTGCACCAGCATTTGTTGAAACGGATCACCCCAGAGGAATACAGTCTCTATCCAGTGATTCTGGGGTTAATGGTGTTTCCGCCCATTCTGGCGACATTACTCACCAGCGGGCTGGGCCGCTACGTGCTCGAGGCGCATGTCCAGGGTGACGAGCGCGGCGTGCGGCGCGTCGTCTCTACAATGCTTCCGTTCCTGCTAACCGCGGGACTGCTCGTGCTGGCGGGCGGCTGGTGGGCCGCCTGGCGCATCGACGCCTGGCTGCGGCTCGAACCAGAGCGCGTCTGGGACGCGCGCTTGATGCTGGGCATGATGATCCTTCCAGTCGCCCTCTCGTTTCCGGTCTCGCCGTTCAGTTGCGGGTTATGGGTGAGACAGAAGTTCGTCTGGATCAACAGTATCGAGCTGGGCGGCGAAATCCTGCGGGCCGCATTGCTGCTTGTTCTGCTGCTCGGGGTGAACACACGCGTCATCTGGGTCGCCACGGCAACCATGACGTCGCAAGTCATCAAGCTGCTTGTGCTCATGTACGCCTCGCGACGAGCTGTTCCGGCACTGCGTTGGCGGTGGCGCGACTTCCACTGGCCGACGGCGCACGCCCTCACGAGGTTCGGCTTCTGGAGCCTGATCGGACAGTGCGCCGACCAAATTCGAGCCGGCGCCCACCCGCTCATACTTAAGAATCTGTCGACCGCGGCCAGCGTCGCCACTTTCAACATCGGCTGGATCTTCTTTCACCAGATCGCGCTGCTCGAGTACATCGTCACGCGCCCACTGCAGCCCGCGCTGACCGCGTTGCACGCCGCAGGCGACCGCGAGCGGCTGCGGCGCGCGTATCTGTGCGGGGGACGCTACGGCCTGTGGGGAACGATGCTGCTGGTGTTGCCACTGCTCGTCTATCGCACGGAGTTCGTAACGCTCTATGCCGGTGCGAACTACATTGAAGCCGGCGCCATTCTGGGGCTATTGCTGCTGACCTTCCCACTGGAGTATGGCAACAACATGATGGCCCGTCTGGCGTACGCCTCCGGTGAATTGCGCCCCTGGGCTTGGCGGATGCTGCTCGTGCAGCTTCTGACGGTGGCCGGGGCCGTGCTGCTGGTCGGGCGACTGCACATGGGGGCTGTCGGCGCCGCACTCGCCACGCTGCTTGTGATTGCGGTGGCTCAGCCGCTGCTGTTCTGGCCGCTGGGCCTGCGTATGGCCGGCGTGAGCTGGCGCGAATGGTTCGTGGCGACCCTTTGGCCTGGCCTGCTGCCCGGAGTTTTCGGCGTCGTGGCCTGGTACGCCCCAAAAATGGTGATGACGGTCGATAGTTGGCCGAGCCTCATGGCCTGCGGTGCGGCGGGCGCCGCCGTCTACTGCCTGGCCGTGCTGACGCTTGGCCTGAGAGCCAGTGAACGCCGCCAACTTGCGGCGGCCCTGGCACGTGTGCGCCAGCGGCTGCATGCCGGGCGGCTGGACGCCGTGACCGAAACCCCGCTGGCACCCTCTTAGAACTGAGGTATGGCGTTGCTGGTATCTATTCTTATTCCGGTCTACAACAACCGCCGCTACGTCGGTGCGGCGATCGACAGTGCGCTGGCGCAGACGTATGAACCGCTTGAAGTAGTGGTGATCGACGACGGCTCGAGCGACGGTTCACTGGAGGTGGCGCAGTCCTACGCGCAGCGCGATCCGCGCGTGCGGGTGATCGCCCATTCCCGCAACCAGGGCCTGCCGGCGACGCGCAACGAGGCCGTCGAAAGGGCGCGGGGCGAAATAATTGCCAATTTGGATTCGGATGACACGGCCATGCCGAACCGTGTGG
>JAGPEO010000344.1 GCA_018056925.1 Phycisphaerae bacterium | reverse complement strand
CGGCCACGATTGAGGCCACCAGCAGTCCGAGCACCACGCCGTGCATCAGGTTCTGCTCGACGCTGATGGGGTAAATTACGAAGTCGTTGAGTGTCTGGGCCTGCTCGCCCCAGAACTTCAGCGGCTCAATGTAGCTGCGCCAGGAGAAGTCGAATGCCCGCGCCACGTGCAGCCAATGAATGAAGATGCATAGCCCGCTGAATAGCAGCAAATTCAGAAACAGCAGCAGCGCAGCGCGCACCGCGTGACGCCGTGGGTGGGCCGGCTGACCGCCTGTGAGCATGCTTCCGAGTTGTCCCGCCGGTTCAGCTCCGGCGGGCGCGTGCTCAACGGGCGTAACGCCTGACCGGCCGTCGCCACTGCCGTCCGCGGATTTCAACGGGAGCGCGGGCTCGCCAGCGGCTGCACTCGGGCTGGAAGGCTGCGCCATGCCCGCCATGCTAACCCGCCGCGGCGGGGATGCAATCAGGGCCGACGCACCGTCTCGCCGCTCCTTCTCGGGCTTTTCTTTGTTCCGATCGGTTGGATCGCGATTGGCGTAATGGCTGAGCCGGGCCGTGTCGCCCGGGAATCTATCCGGCGAACAGCCTCATCACGTAGTACAGCCCGGCCGAGAGTGCGGCAGAGGCCGGCAAGGTCAGCACCCAGGCTATCACGATACTCTGGCCGACGCTCCAGCGGACCGCGGTCAGGCGGCGCACGGCGCCGACGCCGAAAATCGCGCCGGTAATCGTGTGCGTGGTGCTGACGGGAATTCCCAGTTGCGAGAGCGCCAGAATCGTCACGCCGCCGCCGGTCTCGGCCCCGAAGCCATCGATGGGCCGCAGCTTGGTTACGCGATGGCCCAAGGTATGCACGATTTTCCAGCCGCCGAAGTAGGTGCCGAGGGCCATGGCGGTCTGACAGCTCAAAATAATCCACCAGGCCAGTTGCTGCGAGTTCGGATCGCCGTCGTGCGTCGCCCAGCTTTGCAGCGACGGCACGCTGATGAGCAGTGCGAAAATGATGCCCATGGTCTTCTGGGCGTCGTTTAACCCGTGGCTGAGGCTGTAAACCGCGGCCGACACAAGCTGCAGAACGCGGAAGACGCCATCGACGGTGCGCGGGGCCATGCGGCGGCAGATCCACATGCTCGCTACCATGTTCGCCGCCCCGAGCAACATCCCAATCAGCGGCGCCAGCACGATGAATGCGGCGATCTTGCCGATCTGCCACCAAACCAACGCGCTCCAACCGCCGCCGACCAGCGCCGCCCCGGCCATCGCGCCGACCAGGGCGTGCGAAACGCTAATCGGCAGGCCGCGCTTGGTGCAGATGAACGTCCAGGCGACGGCGGAGATTAACGTGGCAAAGATCAGGTGCGGGTTCACCACTGATGGGTGTATCAGATCGCGGCCGATGGTGGAGGCCACGTGCATTTGGAAGCCGAAGGCGGCCACAAAGTTGAAGAACGCCGCCCAAAGCACCGCCACGCGGGGGCTGAGCACGCGCGTGGTGACGACCGTGGCGACGGAGTTGGCGGCGTCGTTCAGCCCGTTGCAGAAGTCAAAGACCAGTGCGATCAGAATGATGATTACTACGTAGATTTCGAGCATTGGCCCAGCTACGCGTGTTTCAGAATGATCCCGCGGATGATGTTGGCGATGTCCTCACAGCGGTCGATCGCCCGCTCGATCAGGTCGTAGATTTCCTTCCACTTCATGACCAGCAGCGGGTCTTTAACAGTCTCGAACAGCTCGGCCAAGGCCGCGTGGTTGTTTTCGTCACCGATGTTTTCCAGGTAGTGGATCTCGACCAGCTTCTCGTGCAGGCCGTCAGGCTTGCGAATATCGCGCAGCCGCATTACGGCCTGAGCCGTGAGCTGGCAGGCTTTGAGGAGCACGTCCGTCTGCTTGATGAAGGCTGGGGTGAGCTCGGTGATCTTGTAGATCGCGAGTCTTTTGGCGCCGGCGTCGATCTCGTCCACCACGTCGTCGAGGCGGACCATCAGGGTCTGAATGTCCTCACGGTCAAAAGGCGTGATGAAGCTCTGATCCAGGCGATCCAAGGTGCGGTGAGCGATGTCGTCGCCGTCGTGCTCGAGCTGGCGAATGCGGGCCAGGTGGTCGTCCCGGTGCTCGTAATCGCGGCCCAGTTGGGCGTAAGTTTCCGCGGCTTTAACGATGATCTGCCCGGCCTTGTCGAAAAGGTCAAAAAACGCGACGTTTCGGGGGATGATGCTGAACAATGAGTCACCTCTGCGCGCCGACCACTAGTACCCCACCGCAAAGTGTCAGCATTTTAGAGCGGCAGGGGCGAGATGCCAAGGCGAGCTTGCAAGAACCCGCGGGCCGCGTGTAATCCCGCTGGCGGTCCATCGTAATACCGGTGGCGCTGCACCGTCTTACTCCAACGCTCGCCGCCGGTCGCGGTTGATCGGTTGCGGCCGGCCCCACATAATTTAGCGTAGCGCGGTCAATCATTCAGTGTTTCCGCATCTGGGCGGCCAGAAAGGCTGCAACGCATGGCTAAACAACGCGTCGTAATCGTCGGTGGTGGGCTGGCGGGGCTGTCAGCGGCCATGCAGCTTGCCGAGGAAGAAGTCGGGGTCGACCTGATCAGCATGGTGCCGGTTAAGCGCAGCCATTCGGTGTGCGCCCAAGGTGGCATCAATTGCGTCAACAAGTTCACTCGCGCCCAGGGCGACACCGAGTGGAACCACTTCGATGACAGCGTTTACGGCGGGGAGTTCCTGAACAACCAGCCGCCTGTCAAGCAAATGTGCGAGTGGGCGCCGCACATCGTGGATTTGGCTGACCGGCTGGGCGTGCCGTTTAACCGCTCGGATGAGGGCAACCTGGCCACGCGGCGCTTCGGCGGCACGCTGTATAAGCGCACGATCTACGCCGGCGCATCCACGGGACAACAGCTTCTTTACGCGCTGGACGAGCAGGTGCGGCGGTGGGAGGTGGAGGGCCGCGTCAAGAAGTACGAGTTTTGGGAGTTCCTCGGGCCCATCCTGGACGAACAGGGCATCTGCCGCGGCTGCGTGGCGCAGGACATGTTCTCGCTGGAGATCAAGGCGTTTCCGGCCGACGCGGTAATCATGGCGACCGGCGGACCGGGCCTGGTCTACGGCAAGTCGACGATGTCGATGGTCTGCACGGGGGCGGCGAACGCGCGGGCGTACAAGGCCGGCGCAATCTACGCCAACGGCGAGTTCGTGCAGGTACATCCGTCGGCGATTCCGGGTGCGGATAAGCTGCGGCTGATCTCCGAAGCGGCCCGAGGTGAGGCGGGCCGCGTGTGGGTGCCGCGCAAGCAGGGCGATCGGCGCCATCCGAACGAAATTCCGGAAACGGAGCGCTGGTACTTTCTCGAAGAAAAGTACCCGACGTACGGCAATCTGCTGCCGCGCGACATTGCCACGCGTGAGATATTCCAGATTTGCCGGGACGGCTATAGCGTCAGCCCGCACACGTACGCGGTATACCTGGATCTGACGAAGCGCGCCACGGGCGTCAAGCGCGAGGTGCTGGAGCACAAACTCGGCGCGATTCTGGATATGTACCGCAAGTACAAGGGCGTGGACCCGCTTTCCGAGCCGATGCAGATTTTCCCGGCGGTCCATTACAGCATGGGCGGGCTGTGGGTGGATTATGAGCGCGATGATCGCACGGGCGGGTTGCGCGTTGATTCGCCGCGGAATCAGCAAACGAACGTGCCGGGGCTGTTTGCGGTCGGCGAATGCGATTACCAATATCACGGCGCCAACCGCCTGGGCGCCAATGCCCTGCTGAGCTGCATCTTCGCCGGGTTGCTGCTGGGGCGCTGTATGCGTTCGTTCCTTGCGGCACTGCCGGGCGGCAGCGTGGACAAAGTTTCCACGAGCGTGTTCGGGGGGGAAGTCGCCCGCCACAAACAGGAATACGAGCAGTTGATGGCGCGCGAGGGCCGCGAGA
>JAGPEO010000343.1 GCA_018056925.1 Phycisphaerae bacterium | reverse complement strand
AATACGGTGCAAACCCCTGCCACAGCGCGCATGTCCCTACCTCCTCAAAACAAAGAGACCACTCACCTCCCGGTTACCTGCGCACCGGAGCTCCTCTCACCTCCTGGACTCCGTCAGATAACCACAAGGCCATTCTAATATCTCGGGTCGTGTCCACTCAACGAAAAGCGGCGCAGCGACGCGATCGGCGCGCTACTCCGCCAAATTATCGGCTAACAGCCGCGCCGACTCGTTTAAATTCCCGGCCGGTCGTATCTCAAATCGCCATCCGCCGCCCATATTCGCGTTCAGTCATAATCGGATATCCCAAATTCGGTAAACAAAGGACCGCACTCCGGCCAGGCCGAAGTGCGGTCCGATTTTGTCCTCATGCCCTCCGCGGCGTCAGGACGCCGCAGCGGACATTAGAGCTTCCTAGCGCCGACGCAGCGCCAAGGCGCCCAACGCCAGCAGAACCAGCGCGGCCGGTTCCGGGATGTAGGCGCCGCTGAACGTCGCATTGGCAAAGGTTCCGACTCCGGGCAGAGCAAAGCCTTCAGTCAGGTCGCCGGGCGTAGCGCCCAGATCGACCCAGCTGCCGGTGCCGGCGAACGTCAGCGTGCCCAGCAGCACGTCCTCACCGTACACCGCGTCCGGCGGGAATACCAGGCCGGCGAAGCCATCGCCGTCAATCGAACCGGCCGGATCGAAGGCCGGGCCCGGCACGAAACCAACATACGACAGGTCAGCCGGCGTTTGGATGATGGCATCCAAGCCGAAGCCGACGATCGCGTCTTCCAGCGGAATGTCCGCATAGACCAAGCCGGTCAGGCCGGGGCCCTTCTCCAGGGTCACGGCGATGTCGGCCATCGCCGGGCTGATCAGTAGCCCCAGCAGGGCGGCACAACAAACAAGTCTAATCTTCATAGTTCCTCGTCCTCCTTAGAGCGTTTTGGCTCATTCTCAACTCTTAAACTCGAGGCGGATGCCGCCTCGAACAGCAGGACCCGCCGGCGGCCGAGGTTCGGCCGCCGGCAGAATCCTGATCAATCAACTAACGAGCAACCGGCGTAAGCTGCTCGAGCTTGGTCGGGGCAACTGTGGCCGGGGCCGCGGAGCGATCCGCGGGCGCTAATTCCGAAACCGTCAGAGTGACGGGGCCGGTGACACTGGCACTGTAAGGCTCAATGTCAACGTAGTAGTCGCCAGCCGGAAGGCCAACCAGGTCGATACCCGACAAGACATTACTGCAGCCGTCATCGTTGTACCAGGTGCTCTGGCAGCAATCGGTGCCGATGTACATGTACGTATCCCAGACGGTGCTGGAAGCGCACAGGTCAAAGCGCCAGTTGCCGTCGGTCGGGACAGTCACCTTCACGGTGATGTCCTGGCCGGCGCGCAGGGCGCAGTGATCGCCTGCGCCGGTCGTGTCGCCGCTCCAGACGCCCGGAGCGATCAACTCAACGTCGACGCACGGCGTGCACGGCGGGTTCAAATCCTCGCAAAGCGTGTCGCCCACGAAGCGGAGACCCGCACCGACGCAGTCTTGCCAGACCACATCATCCTCGCACTCGCCGACGAACGTTTCGCAGCAGGCGCCGGGCCCCGGCGACGGCGGACCGCTGACGGTCAGCACGTACGCGCCGCTGACCGAGGCAGAGTAGGCTTCGACCGTCGCGACATACACACCGGGCGTCGAGATGTTGGCGTTGATGATGGACAGCGCACCCGCGGTCGTGCAACCGTCGTCGTTGTACCAGGTGCTCGAGCAGCAGTCGCTGCCGAGATACAGGTAGGTATCCCACGTCGGCGTGGTAGCGCACAGGTCAACCGTCCAGACCCCAGGCCACGGGAAGTACAAGCCTACGTAGTTGTCGTTTGAACTACGCAGGGCGCAGTCACTGATCGCGTCAGCGGTGCTACCGCTGAACGAACCCGGAGCCAGGACCCAGCCGTCGACCGGGCACGGCCACACGGGGAGTTCGCCGCACGGCGGGTCAAAGACCGTGCAAAGCATGCTGACGAGGAACCGGCTGCCGGTGCAGTTGAGCTGGAACACGTCGTCCACGCACTCGCCAGTGTCGTCATCGCAGCAAGCGCCGGGGCTGCCACACTCGGGGGACAGCTCGTCGCAGGTGGCGAACGCCTCGAACCGCAGTCCGCACGCCGACGCCATGACGTCGTCCTCGCAGACGCCGGTCGCTTCGTCGCAGCAGGCGCCCGGCACGTCCTCGCACTTGATGCCGAATTCGCCGATCGCGAACGCGACACCGCTGGTGCAGGTCAACGTGATCGTCTCAACCGGGTTACCGCACACGCCGATGTACGCGGCACCGGCGGAACCGTGAGCGGTGAACTCATCGCACACGTACGAATCGTTGATCGTCACCTGGAAGGTGTGCTCCTCAAACGGATCCGGCTCAACGTAGAAGTACAACGCCGAGGTGCCGGCCGGCATCGTCAGGGTGATGCTGGTCGCACCATTGGTGTAGTACACGTCGCCGGTGTAGCCGTGGCTCCAGCTCATCCAGCCGGAACCGATGCGGCGGTGGCCGAACGCCTGGCTGAAGCCGATCACGCCCGGAACCGGGCAGGGCGCCGGCACGTCAATGACGTCGCCGTTCGGCCGCGGATCGGGCGGGAACGGAGTCATCGGCAGGCCGCACAGCTCGGGCGGCGGAGCAGCAGTGCCAGGATCGCTGTTGCACGCGAGCTGTTGCTCGCCGCACGGCGGATCGAAGGCTTCCGCATAGCAATCCGTGCCCTGGTACTGGTAGCAGTTGCGCCACGCCTGGAAGTCAACCAGCGTGATGCAGCCGTCGCCATCCAGATCAGCCAAGGCGTTGAAGCCCGGCTGCCCGGTGCACTTGCCGAAGGCATCCAGGAACATGTTGTAGTCGGTCATGTCGACTATGCCGCTCTCGTCCAGGTCGCCACAGAGGACGAACGCACCGGGGATGAAGCGGCCGGAGCAATTCGCGTGGAACGCGAAGTGCGGGTCAACCATGTAACCCGGCTCCGGGAAGTCGCAGCAGCAGCCCGGATCGCCGCAAGCCGGCTCGAGTTCGCCGCACTGCACGCCGGAGTGGGGCTGACGTCCCAACTGGCGACACACGGCCGCGAGCACGTCATCGAAGCACGCGCCGGTGTAAATATCGCAGCAGGCGCCCGGATCGCCGCACGGCGGAACCAGGTCGACGCACAGCGTGTGGTAAGTGGACTTCCACTGCGGACCCATCGCGATGCAGTCCGGGATCAGGATCTCATCCTGGCACTCGGCCGTCATAACGTTGCAGCAAGCACCCGGTTCGTTCCAGAAGCAGAGTACAACGTTGGCCGCCTTCGTGACCCAGTCACCGGTACCCGCCACGTTGGCGGTGAAGCCCGGGAGGTACCAGACGGATGCGGCCGGAGTACTGACGACGGAGTAGGTCGTGGAGTCGATCGTGCCATCAACCATGGCATCAGGCGCGATGCTCGTGACCATATCCAGATAATCCGTGGCATGAGCACCGACCACACCGGCCGGCCCATTGTGCGGGCACCCGATGCCGTCCTCGTTGTAGGCACCCGAGCCGAAGCTGGTGCTGCACGCGAGGACCGGGCAGTACGCCGGGTCGTCCATGATGCGGCCCTGCAGGTAGTTACTCTGGTCGCTCTGCTTGCACCACTGACCCAGGATCACGCGTCCGCCGGCATCGACGTAGTCGGCCAGGGTGTTGCCCATGCTGACCGCATCGCCGTACGGATAGTTGACCCAGGTAATGACCGCCGCGTAATTCAACATCGTCTCCAGCGACGGCGTGCCACCGCTGTAGGCGTCGTGGAAATCAACCGTCGAGCCGCCCAGCAAGGCGCTCAACTCGGAGCGGAAGGAGGCCGAGTCCGTCCAGGCCGGGGCATACAACACGTCGCGAGGGATCCACAGACCGCAAGCATCAGCCCAAGCCTCGGCGACACACTCGGCG
>JAGPEO010000342.1 GCA_018056925.1 Phycisphaerae bacterium | reverse complement strand
TCTCGACCGCCAACGTTCCGCTGTATGGCGGTCGATCCGGCAGCATCCAGATTTCGCGTCCGCGTGCCCGCTCCTCGCGGACCGCACCCGGCTCGAACCACATTCCCGGCGGCGCCCAAATGCCCACATCGGGCAACTCTATAAGCGGGGAATCGCGCCATCCCAACCCCCGCAGACTGCGCAGCGGCAGGTGCGCCACCACCGGCAGATTCACTTCACTTTGGCGCACAATGGCCAACGTTCGTTCCACCCGCTCCACACTGGTCGCATCGAGCGGCTCCGGACCAATCAATCGCAGGAACGCCCGGTCCAGCCAGCCGCGCTCGGCAAAGTGCCGCGCGCATTCCGCCAGATATGCAGAGAGCAAGCGCGCATAGCGCGCATCTGCCAAGCCCCCTTCGCGCTCCGCGTTCGGAAATTCGATCGATGCAGGAATCGGCCAGCGCTTCAGCCCGACCAGATCGTCGAACGCCTCGCCGCTCAGCCAGCCGCTCACGAGCGCGTCGTACGGCGCCCAGTCCACTTCCACCCGCCGGTCACGCAAAGGCCGGTACTTCGGAAACGAAGCCCATAGCACCGGGGTCATCCCGTGCTCGTGAAACAGGCGCATCGTGGCATTCACCAGGCCAATGGCCGCGGCGTGATCCGGATTGTCCGGCAGCAGGCGTACCACTTCGGCCGGCTCGTGCGGCCAGCCCAGGTACTCGGCCAACAGGTCGCGCGGGTCGACCCGGCATATCACCGCCAGATTCGGCTCACTGGGCAAGGCCACCGGCATAACGCGCAGACGCATGTTGTATGTCGCGAGCACCACATTATTAGTGGTGTTTCGCAGCAGTAGTTTCCCCACGTACTCGCCCGCGTCAGTAGTAGGCGGCACGCTCAGGTCGACCCACACCAGTGTATTTCTGGTGTTGTCCAGCGCGACCACGTCAGCGCCCGGCGCCTCCCACGGGATCAACTTGTCCGAAAAGTCCGTCGGGACCGCCGGCCGCCCGGTATGCTCGGGATACCAACTGCCGAAGCGCTCAACGCGCACCTCGCCCACTCGATAGAACTTCGCGTGCGTTTGGCCGGAGATATTCCCCCGCGGCCCGGTTAGGTTCGAGATCTCGATCTTCAGGGGGATAGTCATTGGCTGCGCGCTGCGCAGCGCCAACTGAAAGCCCACCGTCTCGTTGATGGCTGCGATCAGGCGGATTTCCTGGCGCGCCGCCGAGAAGATCTCATTCTCGGCTACCACCGGCGCGTCGCGCTCGATGCCTTCCAACTCGCCGGCGGCCCAGGCGCGCACCGGCGGCTGGCCTAGCGGCAGAACGCACCCACCTGCGCCGACCAGCGCCCATCCCAGCAACAGCGATATCCCGCGCCGCAGCCAGCGCACTGGCGCCATCACGGCTCCGGCCATCCCTGTGCCTCATAGAACTTCAAAGGCGCCTCCGGCTGCCCGGTCCTATTGGAGAGATACACGGCTTGCAGCAGTGCGGTTACAGCGATGTGCCGCTCGAGCGCCGCGGCCTGCTCAGCCGGCGGCTCAGGAGCGCGAGCTGCGGCCGCAAACGCCGCCAGCTCATCGCGCCAAACGCGTTCCGGTGCGAGCTCGCGCTCGAACAGGATTTGTCCATCCCGGGAGCGTACGGCCACGCGTTGCTTCTCCAGGACAACGGTCAGCTCCGCCCCGTGATGCTCGCTGTTCTCGAAATAGGGCGGCACGTCCCAGGTGGCTTGTATGGCGGCGGTCCTGCCGGCCTCGTACCTTAGCACGGCGGTGGCCACGTCTTCCGTTTCGCGCGGCAGTTCGCCGGTCCGCCGCCGCACGTTGGCAACGATCGCCGAAGCCCGCAGCGGCAAGCCGCGCACCGCCAGGAAAGCCTCGAGCATGTCGTACGCGTCGCTGGCCAGTACGCCGCCGGCGGCGTCGGTCGCGCTGGCGCGCCAGGATTGCACGGACGGTCCGGCCGCCGACACGCGGACATGCGAGAACGCCGGCTTGACGCCGTCACCAAAGGTCAGCGCGGCCTGCATCGCGTCCTTGATGGCGTCCCACCATGAGGCCACGCGATAGACCAGGTTACGTTGCCGGCACTTCGTGACCAACTCCGTGGCCTCGGCGAAGGTTCGTGCCAGCGGCGGTGGGCGCCAGACAGCCAACTTGTGGTCGGCCGCCAACTCCGCCAATTCGACCGCCTGGCGCGTCGAGGTCGCCAACAGCAGGGCTTCCGCGCCCGACTGGGCCAGCATGATGCGCGCGTCGTCGTACCACTGTGCCCCCGGCAGTTCGGCAACGGGTTGCCGCCCGCTCTGGGCCACGACGTTGAGCGGAACCTCGCGCAAGGCCGCAAGCACCGGCTGCGCTCCGTCGGCATCAAAGGCCAGGGCAACCCGCAACGGCTCGTCGACCGGCTTTGATATCCTTCGGCGGCTCATGGTCGTATAATGTTCCCGTTCACCTGGCGCGCGTGAGATATCCGCATGCGGCCGTTAATGGTCATACTGACGGCTCTCTCGTCGGCTCTCTGGTCGGCTCTGCACGGCGACATTTTGCGCGGGCGCGGAGCTTCGTGCCAGCATGTGGAGGAAGTCTGATCCGGGCCGTGACCAGATCGAACCGCGTATGGACCGGGCCGTGTGAAGCTAAAAAGCGTGTGTAGATCGGAACGAACCATGAGCAACCCCCCTACCGCCATCACCCGCACCGACCTGCCCGGCCTCATTAACCGCGGTAAGGTCCGCGATGTATACGACCTCGGCCAAGCTCTGATGATCGTGGCCACTGACCGCATATCGGCCTTCGACGTAGTGATGAACGAGCCCGTGCCGGGCAAAGGCGTAGTGCTGTCGCAGCTCACGCGCTTCTGGCTGGAGACGTTGCCGGCCTGCCACCCGCACCACCTGGAATACGTCGTCAGCGCCGAGCGCGTCCCGCCGGGCTTCGAAAAGCACATCGACACGCTCGCCGGCCGCGCCATGGTCGTCAAGAAGGCCGATGTTCTGCCGATCGAGTGCGTTGTCCGCGGGTATCTGGTCGGCGGCGGCTGGCAGGAGTATCAACAGAGCGGCTCAGTTAGCGGGATCCCCTTGCCGCCGGGGCTGCGAGTGGCCGAGAAGCTGCCCGAACCCATTTTCACGCCCAGCACGAAGGCGAAGACGGGCCACGACGAGCCGATCTCGTTCGAGCAAGCCTGCAAAATCGCGCGGCATTTCATGCTTGAACGCGGCGCCACGCCTGGGGCCGGACGCGCTTTGATGGAAACCGCCCGCCAGCGTGCGCTCGACATTTATCGCCAAGCCCGAGACTACGCCGCGGCGCGCGGGATCATCATCGCCGACACGAAGTTCGAATTTGGAGTGGCAGAGAACGAGTTGCTATTGGTTGATGAGGTCCTGACGCCCGACTCGTCCCGATTCTGGCCGGCCGACGAATACCAGGTGGGCAAGAACCCGCCCAGCTTCGACAAGCAGTTTCTCCGCGACTACCTGGCTGGCCTGAAGTGGAACAAGCAGCCCCCGCCGCCACGCATTCCCGACGAAATCCTGGCTCAAACCAGCGCGCGATATCAGGAGGCGTACCGGCTGCTGACGGGAAGCGAATTCTGACGGCCGCGCCCCCGCTTACAGCACGCGGCCCGTTTTACAGCACTTTTGTCACCAATTCAGGCGTGATATCCGTCAAGTGCTCGACCACGCGCACCGCGCCTGCGTTGCGCAACCGCTCTGCCGGGTGCGTGCCTACGTAGCCGATGGCTTTCATCCCGGCGGCGCACGCGGCCTGGATGCCGACCGGGGCGTCCTCGATCACGACGCAGTCCTGCGTGGCCAGTCCCGCGCGTTCGGCGGCCGTCAGGAATATGTCCGGCGCGGGCTTGCCGTGCGACACCTCCAACCCGTTTACGGTGGCCGCGAAGTACGGCCCCAGGCCCGAGGCGCGCAACACCAGCTCCAGATTCTCCGGCGGGCCTGAGGTGCCCACTGCCAACACGT
>JAGPEO010000035.1:14406-17715 GCA_018056925.1 Phycisphaerae bacterium | reverse complement strand
CCGTCCTTTATCACCCTATCACCTTATCACTTTATCACGTAATCACAGCTTCATGCCGCGCCCGGTCCCCGTCTACAACGCCGTCACTCGGAATTCAGAGGTTGTTCAGCGTAAGGCGCTAGTGTCTCTCTTCCCTGGGTGGACAGTGTCCCCGGGGCGTCGCCGCAAAAAATCTTTGATGCCAGTCTGGCAAGACCAGCCGCGAGTATGGGAAAGGCCGCGGGAGTACCCGCCGGCGTCCTGGAGGCCCGGCAAGCGTCTGCCGCGCTGGTTCCCGGCTGCCAATAAGGTTGAACAGCGGTGACGTTGATTAGCAATCACGAAACAACAACTGCGCGCCTCCGGGCTGATGCAGACGAAAGGAAGAAGAGAGTATGGCCGGTTCATTGGACATTCTCGGATCTCTGCTAGGTGGCGGAATGACAACCTCCGCCCCGGATCGCATCGAGCGTTCTCTGAGTGACAAAGGGGTCGGCGGAGAAGGCGGGTTTCTGGATCAGATCCTGGGCGCTAGCCAGTCGCCAACGAGGCAGGGCGGGGGCGCGGCGACGGGCCTGAAGGAAATGATCAGTTCCATATTCAGTGACCCCCGCGCGCTGAGAGCGGGCGGACTGGGGGCGCTGGCCGGTGCCATATTCGGCCGCGGCGCCAAGGGCGCGGTGGGCGGCGGTGCTCTGGCCTTGCTGGGTTCGCTGGCGCTCAAGGCGTTGCAGGGAGCCCAGGGCGGGAAAAAACCGCAGCTCGATCCATCGACACAACTGGAGGCGGGTTTGCGCCCCCCGGCCAACCATCAGGAGCAAGAACGGGTCGAGTCGCAGGCTGAGCTCCTGGTGGCCGCGATGGCCAACGCCGCCAAGGCGGACGGCCAGATCGATCAGCGCGAAATCGAGCACATCACCGGCAAGGTGCAAGCGGATGAAGCCTCCCGCAGGCGGCTCATGGAAGAGCTTCGCCAGCCGATGGATACCGAGCGCATCGTCCGCGCGGTGAACAACAACCCCCAACTGGCCGCCCAGGTCTACGCGGCCTCACTACTGGCGATCAACGTGGACACAGAGGCGGAGCGACGTTACCTGGCCGACCTGGCCGCCAAGCTACGCCTCGACCCGGCCGTGGTGCAAAATCTACACGACGCGCTCGGCGTCTGAGCGAGAAGACATACAAGGCGTGTGATCGAGAAGACACACTGAAGGTGATAGGGCCGCAGTTCACATTTATCGCCCTATCACCCTGTCGGCCGGCCCACCCGTGCGCGCGCCCAGCCGGCGCTCCGGCCGTGTCGCGCGCCCCCTTATTACCCTATCACTTTATCACCTTATCACCCCTCCCCACCGGCGCAGCCCGAAGGCACCGCCACCCGCGCGCAGGAACCCACAACCCGCGCACTCTGGCTGAAAGCTGAGAGCTGACAGCCGACAGCTCTCTAGATATCGGACCCTGGCCCCGCCTCGCTCGGCGCGCGACGTGCCAGCACGTACAATTCCGGGTTTGTCGATTTCGGCCCGGCCGCTGCGGCGGCCCCACAAATGAGGTACTGCGATGAGAAAGTTCCGTCTTTTCACTCCCGGCCCCTGTGCCGTTCCCGAGGAAGTCCTGCAGGAGATGGCCCGCCCATTCCATCACCATCGAACCGACTGGTTCAAGGGCTACATGAAGCAGGCCACCGAGAAGCTTCAGCAGGTCCTCCAGACCAAGTACGAGGTCATCATCATCACCGGCTCCGGCACCGCGGCCGCCGAGGCCGCCATCGTCGGCTGCAACCCGCCCGGCTCAAAAATGCTGACGCTCGAAGGCGGCAAGTTCGGGCAGCGCTGGGGTGAAATCGCGCAGCAGTTCGGCATCGACGTCATTCGCCATCCGGTCGAGTGGGGCACCCCGCCCACCGCCGCGATGGTTTCCGACTTCCTGAAGAAGGACCCCGCCATCACGGCCGTCATGGTCGTGCACAGCGAAACCTCCACCGCGACCGCCTGCGACCTGAAGGCCATCGCCGGCGTCGTCCGCGACGCGGGCAAGTTAATGCTGGCCGACTGCATCACGTCGGCCGGCGCTCTGCCGCTCAAGCCGGACGAGTGGGGCGTAGACGTGGTCATCACCGGCGCCCAGAAGTCGCTCATGCTGCCGCCGGGCCTGGGCTTCCTGGCCGTCAGCCCGCGCGCCTGGGAGGTCATCGAGCGCAACAAGGCCCAGCACGCCTACTACCTGAACCTCAACAAGGCCCGCAAGATGGCCAAGGAGAACGACACGCCCTTCACGCCGGCCCACCTGCTGATCCGCGGCCTCAACACCGCCCTGGACATTGTCCTGGCCGACGGCATGGAAACCATGTGGAAGCGCGTCGCCGCCATGGCCGCCGCCACCCGCGCCGCGGGCGAGGCCATCGGCCTGAAGGTCTTCTCCAAGTCGCCGTCCGATTCCGTTACGGCCCTCTGCCCGCCCGAGGGCATCGCGGTCAAGGACATCCGCAACGAGCTGGAGAAGCGTTACGGCATCGAGTCGGCCGGCGGTCAGGACCAGCTCAAGGGCAAGATCTTCCGCCTCGGCCACATGGGCTACGTCGACGAGATGGACACGATTCTGGCGATCGGCGCTTTGGAGCAGGTGCTCTACAAGGCCGGCCACAAGTTCAACCTGGGCGCCGGCCTGACGGCGGCCCAGAAGATCCTGGCCGAGCGGCTGTAACTTGCCAGGATAACGGCCACAACTGGCCGGATTTGAACGTACAACGGCGCGCACAAGCGAGATCCGCAACGCGGAGATCGCTTGTGCGCGGTCGTTGAGGCCCTGTAAGAGTTGGGTTACGTTACTGAGAGCGAGAACGCGTACGGCGAGCCTGACAGTCAACAGTAGAGCCTGGCAACCAACTGAAAGGAACCATGATGGACGGCAAAGTCGAGGAGTTCTTCGAGCAGTGGTCGGAGGATCAGGCCAAGTTGAAGGAACTGGCGCCGGATATCCAGCGCGGCTTCGGCGCTCTGTTTCAGGCCACGATGAAAGAGGGCGCGCTGTCGGTGCGCGAAAAGGAGCTGATCGCGCTCGGCATCGCTCTGGCGGTGCGTTGCGTGCCGTGCATCAATCTGCACGTTGAAAAGTGCGTCACCGCCGGCGCCACGCCGCAACAGGTGCTGGAAGCGGCCGGCGTTGCGGTAACGATGCAGGGCGGCCCCGCCTTCACGCACGTGCCGGAAGTCGTACGGGCCCTGAAGTACTTGGGCAAAATCGACTGATTCGCGGCGCCGTGCCAAAGCCCGTGGGTGCCATGCTCAAGCGCTGGGTGCCATGCCCAAGCGCCAAGCGCGGGCATGCCAT
>JAGPEO010000035.1:0-14306 GCA_018056925.1 Phycisphaerae bacterium | reverse complement strand
CCGGCGGTTCAGGACTTTTACCCCGACGATCTCGCGCACTGTTACGGCTGTGGCCGGTTGAACGAACATGGCCTGCACGTCCGCAGTTCGTGGGACGGCGACGAAACCGTCGCGATCCTTACGCCGCGGCCTTATCACACCGCCGTGCCCGGCTACGTCTATGGCGGTTTGATCGCCTCGCTCATCGACTGTCACGGCACCGGTTCCGCGGCCCTGGCGGCCTACCGCGCCGCGGGGCGCGAGCCCGGCACATTGCCGCCGCTGCGCTTTGTGACGGCCTCACTGAAGGTCGACTACCTGCGCCCGACGCCGATGGGTGTTCCGCTGGAAGCCCGCGGGCGAATCGTGGAGGTGAAGCCGCGCAAAGTGATCGTGGACGTCACAGTGTCGGCCAATGGCGAAGTCTGCGCAAAAGGCAACGTAGTTGGCGTGCTGATGCCCGAGAGCATGCTCCCGCGCGAAGCGAGCGCACAACCGGAGTAGAAGCGGGAACTACACCTCGCGCAGCGTGTGCCCCATCTTGGTCTTCTTCGCCTCGAGGTAGCGGCGGTTGTGAGCGGTAGGGGGGATCTCGAGCGGAAGCTGCTCGACGATCTCCAAGCCGTAGACATTCAGCCGGCCGACTTTCTTGGGGTTGTTCGTGAGGATGCGGACCTTTTCGATGCCCAAGTCACGCAGGATCTGGGCGCCGACACCGTAATCGCGGCGGTCGGCCGGAAAGCCCAGTTGCTGGTTCGCCTCGACCGTATCGAGGCCGCCGTCCTGGAGCCGGTAGGCGTGCAGCTTATTCAGCAGTCCGATTCCGCGGCCTTCCTGGCGCAGGTAGACGATCACGCCGCGGCCTTGCTTGGCGATCAGTTGGGCCGCGGCTCGGAGCTGCTCGCCGCACTCGCAGCGCATCGAGCCGAAGACGTCGCCGGTCAGGCATTCGGAATGCACGCGGGCGAGGACCGGCTCTTCAATCGCGCGCACGGCGCCGGTTTCATCCAGCTCGCCGATGCCGCCTTTGCACAAAGCGACGTGCTCGTACTTGTCGGTCTGGCTGCGATAGCCGATTAGCAGCCACTCGCCGAATTCGTTGTACAGCGGGACGGTCTCAATGCGTTCGACCAGGCGCTCGCGGCGCATGCGGTACTCGATCAACGCCGCGACGGTGCACATCTTGATGCCGTGGCGCCGGCTGAATTCCGTCAGCTGCGGCAGGCGGGCCATCGTGCCGTCTTCGTTGAGAACTTCGATGATCGCGGCGCCGGGTAGCAGTCCGGCCAGGCGGCACAGATCGACCGAGCCTTCGGTCTGCCCGGCGCGCACCAGCACGCCGCCGTCGCAGGCCGCCAGCGGGTTCACGTGCCCCGGGCGGACGAAATCCTCAGCGACCGCCTCTTCCGCCACGGTGTGACGGATGGTGGTGGCGCGGTCCCAGGCGGACACGCCGGTCGTGACGCCCAGGTGCGAGGCGGCGTCGATCGTCACCGTAAATGCGGTCCCCAGCCGAGTGTTGTTCACCGGCACCTGCGGATGCAGATTCAGCCGCTCGCAGCGGGCGCGCGTCAGGGGCACGCACAGCGTTCCGCGACCGTAGCGGAGCATGAAATTCACTTTTTCGGGCGTTATGGACTGTGCCGGGCAAACCAGGTCGCCCTCGTTTTCGCGGTCTTCGTCATCGACGAGGATGATGAGGTTGCCCTGTCGCAGCTCGTCGAGAATTTCGTCAATCGGGCTGAATGGGCTGGCTGTGCCCGCATCGGCCGTGGGCCCGGTGCTTTCCATCATGCGCACGTCCTTCGCTGCTATCGCTGTAAGGCTGTAAGAGGGGATTGTAGCAAACGGCGCGCCAGGACGGCAGGGGTGGTCTGGCCGCAGCGGGGGGTAGCGCAAACGCCAAGTGCCAAATGCAACATGCTGAATGCAGATGAAACGCCGTTGGCGCCGCACGCGGAATGCCGAACGCTGCACTCAGAATGCTGAAAGACGGCTGAGCTCACGGAACGCCGGCTCGCAGCCCATAAACGAGAGCTTGATTATCCAATGGCGATTACGGCGCCGCCGCCTTGGGCGTGCCTTCGCCAGGTTTTTCGGCCACCTGCGCCTCTTCGGCTCCGTCCCGGCCGTTGTACTTGGCGAACCAGTCGCGCAGAACGTCTTCGGCCGGCTTGCCGCGTGGGGTGTAGCCGAAATCGTCCGGGCCGCCCGGGTCGCCGGACCAGTCCCACCAGATCACGCCGGCCACACCGGGCGCGTTGTCCCAAGCCTTGAGGAAGGCCTCGTAGAGACGGCGCTGCTCTTCGTGCCCGGCGGGAGTGGCCTTCTGATTCTGGAAGTAGTTCCACGGGGCGGTAGCGGCGCCTTCCTGGCTGCACCAACCCACCTCGGTGAAGATCAGCGGCTTGCCAATCTCGCGCTGCCAGCCGAGCACTTCCTCACGGATTGGCTGCCAGCGCTCGACGATCTCCTCCACGCTGGGGTCTTTCTTATCGGCCAGCGTGTAGTAGCTGGTCATGCCGATGAAATCGAGCTTGTGCCAGAACCTGATCGGCTTGTAGTGGTCCCAATTGGCCGAATAGCCCAGCTTGCCGCCGTGGAAGTGCTCGCGTGCCAGTTCGATTACGCCGTTCCACTTCTCGGTGAATTTTTCCGTGCTAACCAGTTCCGAGCCGACCATCAGGCCGTGGGCGCCGCCCTCGCGTGCGATCTCGCAGAAGTACTTGATGAACTCGCGGTAGTCGTCCCACCATTCGTCCCAATCGGGCGGCTTGATGACGCCGCGCCATTCGCTGCCGCGCGGCTTCGAGAGCAGCACGATCGGCATCAGGATGACTTCCAAGCCCTCTTTTTTGGCCATCCCGATGATGGTCTTGAACTCCTCGCGCGAGGGCATCTTGCGCGCTTCAAGGAAAATCTGCTGGGCTTCGGCGTGCTCCATAAAGCCGGCCGCGCAGAGCAGGACCGTGTTCGCCCCGAGATTGGAGATGTCGCGAAAAATCTGGCCGTAAAACTCGATCGGCCGGTAACTGTTCTGGGCCTGCACCGCGATGCCGCGATATCGTACGCCGGTGGCGGTTGCGGCCGGGCGGGACGGCACGGGATCGTGCGTGGCTTTGGCGCACTCGAAATTGCTGGCCAGGATTAAGCCGCTGAAGCCAAGGGCTGCGAGGAGACCAATTGCTGTCAGACGTAGCGTCATGGTTGGGTAAGATTATCTTCGCCCGGCCCACCTGTCATGCCGGAATTCACGTGCTTTGGACGGCTGTGGCAGGCCTCCGGGCGGTGTCGACTGCCCGCGTAAACGCCGAGGCCCGGAACCTTCAGACGCGAACTACAGGTGCGGCAGGTCGACCGGCACACCGGGCAGCTCCGTCGGTGGCTCGACATCGAGAAGAGTCATTATAGTGGGCACGACATCCACGGTGCGAGCGCACTCGATCACGCCGCGCGGTTGAATGTCCGGACCGGCAATCATCAGCGGAACGCGCATTTCGCCCCGGCGAATTCCTCCATGCCCGCCCGGCTGGTCCGCCACGAAACTGCAGCCGGCTGCGGCGAAAACGATCGCTTGCCCGACGCGCGGCTCGTGCAAAAGCGGGACGATATCCGGCACCAGCGCGGGAACGTCGTCCGTGCAGGTCGCGGCCAGCCACTCGCGAGCATCGTGGAAGCCGGCGTTCACGAAGGCGGCCAGTTCAGGATTTTCCAGGTATCCCAGCACGTCATCCGGGCTCGGAACGTACCGGTAGACGGCAATTTCGCCGTCCATGTGTTCGATCACCCGCGCCTCGCCCCGCGCGGATCGGAGGATGGCCTCGTCATCGTCCGCCAAATAGGCCACCAGGTCGACGCCGTCGAGATTCCAAAGCTGCCACTCCGGCGCGAGCGACGTAAGCCGCTCATGGACGGCGGCGGTCGTCGGCCGCTGATCCCAGCCCGCTGGACCTTTGAAGTAGACGAAAGCACAGCGGCCGTCCTCGTAGGTAATTACCTGCTCGAACTTGTCGAAGTGGCGGCGTCGCCGCTCATATGGGACGTTCTGGCAGGGCTGATGCGTCAGACTGGCCCCTGTCTGCTGCAAAGCCTGCACGAGATCAACATGCCGGCATGGGTCCACGTCGATCATGCCGTGGTCAGCCACCAACAACAGATACGTGGTTGAAAGCAACCCTTGCTCTTCGAGCCAGTCGCAGACGCGGCCCACGTGCAGATCGAGATTAAGCAGCGCCGCGTGATACTCGGGCGAGGTGGCCCCGCGCTCGTGTCCGACCGAGTCCAGTCCGGGAAAATATAACGTCAGCAGGGCCGGCCATTGACCGGCGCGGTTGGCGCGGCGCGCCACCAACTCGACGGTTTTGGCGGTCAGCGCGTCGACGCCGGGATAGTCGCGGAAGAACCAGCGCACGCCCGACTGCGCCCAATTCGCGATGTTGTCGCTGACGCCGCGCCGCAATGGTGATTGCACGCTCATGCTGTAGGCCGGCGCGATCAACTCGTAGACGGTCTCGGCCTCCGTATCCTCGTTGACCGAAACATAAGTGGCGATGCAGGCGTAGTCGCGCAGCAAGCGCTGCTGGGGATCGAACCAGCGATTGCCGGGGATGCGATGTTCGGCCGGCTCGAGGCCGGTCAACAGCGTGGTCACCGAGGCGTAAGTGATGGACGGATGAATCGTGATCGCGTTTTGTACACGCGTTCCGCCCTGGCAGAATCGCTGCTCGATGTTGGGCAGCCAGCCGGCGCCACATCCTTCTTCCAGAAGGTCCGCATTTACGCCGTCGCACAGGAACAGCACTACGCTGCGCGGTGGGCGCTCCACGTGATCGGCCAGCTCTTGCCGTAAGGGCCCTTTGCCGGCACAGCCTGAAAGCCAAACCAGAATGGCGGTGCAAAGGACCGCGGCAAATCTGCGCGTGCTTGCTAGGTTACGCAATTTCGAATCGCCTCTATCCACTTCTTTTAAACGCCCGGCGCACAAAGTACGCCGCATTGTCTTCATCGTCGCCCGCGGAACAAGACGCCGATTGCAGCCAAACCGCGACTGGAATGTCCGGCAACCTCCGGGTGTTGTGCGGCGAATGGCGGCCGCTATAGTGGAGACACTCAGCCAACCGATGGGTGAGTCATGGCGTCAGCCTTTTGGCGGACTGGAGGTCCTGATGAATCGTAAATGGAAGTACGTGATGTTGGCGGGCGCGGGCGGAGTGCTGCTACAGCTTGCGGGCTGCGGCCAAATCATGCTCGAGATGCTCATCAGCAACATAGTCCCTCTAATCCTCAGCCAATTGGTGGCCTCCGCCGTGGCGTGACCGCCCGGCAGCCCAGCGCAGCGTAGCCCGCAAGTGGTAGTACGAGGGCTACCCTGTGCCGGTAACCCGCCCCGCTGCGTGAAGCAGCGGCTTTAAAGACCAATCAGTGCTGCGCCGCGCGCTCCACGTGATCGCCGGAACCGGCAGCCGCATCCAGTCTCACTTCGCTCAGCCGCCGGCCAATACGTCGCGCATTCCGTAATAACCCGCCGCCTTGTTTACAATCCAGCGTGCGGCCGTCAGCGCCCCGGCTGCAAAGGCGTCGCGCGAGCTGGCCTGGTGACACAACGTGAGAGTCTCGTTCGCCGATGCGAAGGCGACCACGTGTTCGCCTACTACTTCGCCCATGCGGATCGCATGTACACCTACTTGCCCCGCAGCTCGCGGTCCGCATTGCCCCGATCGTCCGAAGGCGGCAATTTCCGCCGGCTTGCGGCCGCGGGCCCGCGCGACTTCGGCCAGCAGCGCTTTGGCTGTCCCGCTGGGGGCATCCGCCTTGTGGCGGTGGTGGGTTTCGGCGATCTCAACGTCCCAGTCTTCGCCCAGCTTCCCGGCTACCTGTGACACCAGTTGCAGCAGCAGGTTGGCGCCGAGGCTCATGTTCGCCGACCACAACACCGGAACGCGCCGCGCCGCGTCGTGCAACGCCAATTGATCTTCCGCGCTCAGGCCCGTCGTTCCGCTCACGAGCGGCACACCCGTCGCGCCGCACCAGCGTGCCCAGTGTGCGGTACCGCTCGGCGTCGTGAACTCGACCAGCACATCGCAAGGACCACTCACGGCATCGCTGATTGCCAGCCCGACGGGTTTCAGGCCGGCGGCAGTTCCGGCGTCGTGACCGAGGTATGGATCATCCGTGGCGGTCAGGGCCGCCACTATTTGGAATGCCGGGTCGCCGGCAGCCAGACGTACAATGGTCGAACCGGTTCGGCCGGTGCAGCCGGCGATCGCCAGACGAAGCGTGCTCATGAAATGGTGTCCAGCAATTCTTTCATCTCGCGTGTGGTCTTCGCATCGCCGGCCGCCTGTGCGGCTTCGATTCCAGCAGTGAGCGTCTGGCGGGCTTCGGCCTGCAGCGCCGCCCGGATTTCGGCCCGGGCCTTATGGTAATAGGCCGCGACGTACTTGGGGTCGGCCGCCAGCGCCTTCTGAAAAGCAGCGACTGCTTCGGCAAACTGCCCGAGATTGAAATATTCCAAACCGACGGCGTAATGGGTGAGCGGATCGTGCGGCGCCGCGGCTACAAGCTTTTGCAATTGTTCCAGTCGCGTCATTAACGGCTTCCGAGGCACGAGGCCGACTTGTACGCGCTTACTTCAGCCGCAGGCGTTCGGCGGGTTGATCCAGCGCGTATTGCGGCCTTTTCGCCGCGGCCTGCTGTTTGGCGAATTCGCGTCCGAGCGTGCGGATTTTCTCTTTGAGTGCGTCGCAGGCTTTTTGCGCGGCGGCCCTGGCGGCGCGATTATCCTGCTTGAGCAGGAAGGGGGTAGTTGCGACCACCTCCACATCTGCTTTCTTTACTACGACCACCGCGTCCACGCCGTTGGCCTGGAGAAAGCGGGCCGCGTCGAACGCCGCGTCCTTGTGCTCGAGCCGGAAATGTTGCACGACCACGTAGTGATAGCCCGGCTGGAAGGAAAACGCCGGCTGATTCTCCTGCTGTGGCGGCGGTTCTGGCGGCGCGGGCTCAGGGCGCGGCTCAGCGGCGCGCGGGGCCGGCGCGACCGGCACTTGCACCCTCTCGGCCGGGCGCGGCGCTGGCAGGTCCCGGGCTGGGGGACGTAATTCCGGCGGCAACAACGACGCGGGATCTGGGGCGGCAGCGGCGATAGTCTGCTCAACAGTCTGCTCAATAGGATCAGGCTCGGCGGATGCTGCGGAGCGTTTACCGGCCTGGAACGCCAAGCCGAGCAAAACGACCACCATGAGGGCGGTCGCCGTAATGCCGGGCCAAGCCAAATCCACGAGCAGGCGTCCATCGACAAATCGCACGGCAGACGCTGTTCTGATGGCCTCATTTGCTGAGGAGGACTCGGCCGCGGCCGGCGGCGAAGTATGCAAAGCCGGCCCAGGGCGCTCGACTGCTGGTCGGCTCGGCCTGTCGGCATCATGGCGCGGGTCGCGCCAGCCGACGTCGCTGGGGCGGCGCGTGTGGCGGACTATCTCATATAGAACGGGTCTCTTCCTGCGTGGGGGCACGAGGAGTCTCCTTCCTCAGCGGGCCAAGCGGCAGGCCAGCCGCCAATTTTAGAACTCCCGCCGCGCCGCACAACCCCGTGAGTTGGTCCCGCGCGCCCCCGTGTGTGCCACTGCTGAAGCAGACGCTTCAGCAGTGCCGAGTCGCGATAAGGGTGATAAGGGGATAAGGTGATAGGGTGATAAAGGTGGTCTGCGGAAGCCCGGTATCACCCTATCACCTTATCACTTTATCACTCTGCCGAAGGCGTCCGGAACCGCGCACGGTCATCTTTTTTTTGCCGTCCGATCCGCCCGTCAGCGGCGCGCAACCTATTTCGGCTCAAAGGCTTGTAAACGAGGCGGAACTCGTCCGAAAGCGATTACAGATGCGCCTGCGCGTTTTTTTTCGGCCCGAAACTGGATTTCGCCGCGCAACGCTGCCTATAAGAATAGTGAATCCTCCTCCTCCTCTTGGCCCGCGAGAGCGGGCTCTTTTTTTGGCGCGAAACAGACAGCAACTCCGCGCAAAGAGGCGGGCCCGCGAAAGCTGCCCATGCTCAGGGCCGTGCCCTGGCTGCCATCCCTGGCAACCGGCGACGCCGCGCCGCTGAATTCCGGAACGGGACTCCGCCCAGCCGGACCAACACTGCCTCACGCAATGACCACGGGCCTAGAATAAACCGTCTTCTTGGTTCGCGGGCTGCGATTAAGCCATCGGAGCTACTCTATGTCGGGAACGCACCTGCCGCATGCGCCCAGATGCTATCTGCAGAGCATTGGCACTGCCGTGCCGGCGCGCAGTTTCACTTCCGAGCAAACAGTCGCTGAATTTGGGGCGGTGTATACCGAGCCGCGCAGTCAGCGCTTGTTGCGGCGGATCGTCCGCTTGACTGGGATCGAGAATCGCTATCTTGCGGCTCTTGATTTCCTCGATAGGAACGGCGACGGGCCGCCGCTATATGTGCCGGCTGCGGAGTTGCCGGGTGGGCCGGGAATGGGCGTGCGGAACGCGCGCTTTGCCGAGGCGGCCGGGGGTTTGGTGAGGCAGGCGATTGGGGAGCTTGCGCCCGGTTTGTTGGAGTCCGTTGACGCGCTGGTCACGGTCAGTTGCACGCACGCGTCGGCGCCCGGACTGGAGGCGGCCGTTTACGACCAGCCGGTAGTTTGCCGGGCGGCGCACCGCTGGAACTTGGGGTTCATGGGGTGTTCGGGCGGGCTGGCGGCGCTGCGGCTGGTGCAGGAGATGTCGCCTCGCGGGCACACGGCGCTGATCGTCGCCTGCGAGTTATCGTCGCTGCACTTTCAATACAGCACGGAGCTGGACCAAATGACGGCCAACGTGCTCTTCGCGGATGGCGCGGCGGCGGCCGTGATCTCCGCCGAGCCGTCGCCGGTGCGTGTCGTGGACTGCCGCTGTGCGACGCTGCCGGAGGCGGCCGACCAGATGATCTGGTTTGCGGATGATCGCGGTCTGCGATTGCGGCTGTCGCAAGATTTGCCGGACACGCTGGCGGCGGCGCTACCCGACGCGGTTCGCACATTCCTGGGAGACAACGGACTGGCGGTTAGCGACGTGAAGCACTGGCTGGTTCATCCGGGTGGGCCGCAAATTCTCGACGCGGCGGGCGCGGCATTGGGGCTGCCCGCGGCGGCGCTGGAGCTGTCGCGATCGGTGCTGCGGCGCTACGGAAACATGTCGTCGGCCACGATTCTGTTCATTCTGCGGGCGTTGCTCGCGCAGCGGCCAAAGGGGTTATGCGTGGCGCTGGCCTTTGGGCCGGGTTTGACGATTGAGCTGGCGCTCTTCCAGATGCGCTGATGCGGTGCGGCGCGTTTTAGCGGGTTTGCTTGAACGCTTGGAAGGCTTCGTTCCGGCGCGGGCCGATTGCCGGCGGTGTTCGCAGCCGGCATTTTTGTTGACCAGCTTCTCGAGGCGTTGGCACCATACCGCGGCCATCGTGCGGCAGATGCCGGCCGTTTCGGCCGGCGGAAAGTCGGCGAAAGGGCAATCGAAGTCACAAAATTCAGGCGTCTTTTCTTCCACGGTGTATCACTTTCGCGCTGCCGTGCGCGGCCCGGTTCGCCCTGTCGTCGCTTCTGCCGACCGGACCTACGTGAGAATGTTACGGCATGTTGAAGGCCGCGTGAATTCCGCAAAACGACAAGCGCCGGCATTTCCCGTAGAATCACGCTATTGCGCGTGAAGAGCCCACGCCCTGAGGGTCCGCGGAACCAAAATGAGCCGGGCGGCAACTGCACAGCCGAAGTTCGCCACGATCGCCCGCTCCCTGCGCTCGCACAACTACCGGCTGTTCTTTTTCGGTCAGGGCGTGTCGTTGGTCGGGACATGGATGCAGCGCATCGCGCTGAGCTGGCTGGTCTACCGGCTGACCGGTTCCGAGGCGCTGCTTGGAATCGTGGCTTTTGCGGGCCAGATTCCGACGTTCGTGCTGGCGCCGCTGGGCGGGGTCCTGGCAGATCGCTGGAACGTGCATCGCGCCATCGTCGTGATGCAGGTGCTGGGGACGATTCAGGCGTTGGCTTTGGCGGTGCTGGCGCTGACGGGCGTCATCACGTCATGGCAGATAGTGTTGCTGAGCGTTGCGCTGGGGGTCATCAACGCCTTCGATATCCCACTGCGCCAGACGTTTGTGGTCGAGATGGTTGAGCGCCCCGAGGACCTGCCAAACGCGATTGCACTCAATTCCTTCCTCGTCAACGGCGCCCGGCTGCTGGGGCCCTCCATGGCGGGGTTGTTGATCGCACTCGTAGGTGAGGGCATCTGCTTCCTGATCAACGGGTTAAGCTACATCCCGGTAATCCTGGCCCTGCTGGCGATGACCGTCGCGCCCAAGCCTAAGCCGCGGCGAACGGACGTGCTGAGCGGGCTGGCCGAGGGTTTCTCGTACGCTTTTGGTTTTCGACCGATTCGGGCGGCGCTGACGCTGTTGGCAGTGGTTAGCCTGGTGGGCATGCCGTATTCGGTACTGCTTCCCGTGTTCGCTGAGGACATCCTGCACGGCGGGCCCAATACCTACGGGTTCTTGATGGGCGCGTCTGGACTCGGCGCGATCGCTGGGGCGCTGTACCTGGCCGGGCGGAGCACCGTGCTCGGCCTGGGCGGCACGATGGCCCGCTCGGCCGTCCTGTTCGGGGCCGGTTTGATCGCCTTTTCCCTCTCGCACTGGTTGTGGCTCTCGCTGGCGTTGATGGCGGTGACCGGTTTCGGCATGATGCTCCAAATGGCTTCGTGCAACACGGTTCTGCAAACCATTGTCGAGGACGATAAGCGCGGCCGCGTGATGGCCATGTATACCATGGCGTTCATGGGCACGGCGCCGTTTGGCAGCCTGGTAGCCGGGTTTGCGGCGCACAGCTTTGGGGCGCCGCTGACGCTGGTCATCGCGGGCGCAGTGTGCGTGGCGGCGGCGGGCATGTTTCTGGCTCAACTGCCGGAACTGCGTAAGGCGGTGCGGCCGATTTATGTGCGCAAGGGAATCATGCCGGATGCATCGCAGGGCTTGTCGGGCGCTGGCGCCTCGGCAGGGATGGGCCCGGCTGATGATCGAAGTCGCGGGGGCGAACCGGCCACTTGAGCGGCGCAAGGACGAACAAATCGGCCGTCAGCAAAGGGGTGAGCGGGCGGGTTGCGCCAGGGCGGGTTGAAGCCGGGTTTGTGGTCGCGATGGTGCTGCCGCTCGCGGTGGCGGTGCTGATCGTCAACCTGCCCGCGATTCATGGTCTGGGCTGGCCGCGTTACGTGCTTAATTGCCTCATCTGGCTTACGACGCTGGCAATATTGGTGCACGATCCTCAAATGCGCGGGCGGCGCGAGGATTCGGCAGACGCCGCAGAAGCGCGCCGGCGGGAGCGCAAGCCGCTGCTGAAGCTGCGCAGCGACCGGACGATACTGGCGGCGCTTGGCGTAGTGGCACTGCTTTCGCTACTGTCGTATTACGATTTTGGCCGTTTTCACGGTGGCGGGCGCTTCGTTCATTATCACGATCTGTATCACTACTACATGGGCAGCAAGTACTTTCCCGAGGTGGGTTATGAGGGATTGTACGCCGCCACACACCGGGCTCTGGTGGAGAACCAGCCCGCGATGTCTGGCGGGATCAGCCTGGTCAAGAATCTGCGCACGTACGACATAGAGAACGCCCGGATTTCCTGGCAGCGGTCCGATGGGGTTACGGCGCGGTTCTCTGATTCGCGCTGGGAGCAGTTCAAGCACGACGTTCGGTTCTTCCAGGCGCGGCTGGCGCCGGCCGAGTGGCAGGTTCTGCTGGTCGATCACGGGTTCAACGCCACGCCTTTCTGGACGGGCGTCGGGGCGGCGCTGTCGTCCCGGCTGCCGCTGAATAGCGCGACGCTGCTCTTGCTGGCGCTGATCGATCCGCTGCTCGTGGCGGCGGCGTTAGTGTTGGTGTGGCTCACGTTCGACGCGCGGACGGGTTTACTGGCGGTCATCTTTCTGTGTGCCAACTTCTTTGGCGTTTTTGATATTACCGGCGGCGCGTTCCTGCGGCAGCTCTGGCTCGCGGCACTGATTGGTTTTGTCTGCTGCTATCGCCGCGGCTGGATGTGGCCGGCGGCGGCGCTGTTGGCCGTGGCTGCGCTGGACCGGGTTTTCCCGGCCGTCTTTGCGCTGCCGGCGGCCGTTTTGTTGATCATTGACACAGTGCGGCGGCGCAGCGCGGGCCGCGTTCAGGCCCGTTTTCTCGCGGCGTTTGTTGCCTTCGCAGCGGGGCTGGGGTTGACGGTCTGCCTCACCGTTGGCGGCCCGCGGAGCTGGACGGATTGGTATGACAAGATCAGCGCCCACAATCGCTGGTTCTACACCAATCAACTTTCGCTACGTAATTTGTTTACCGTAAACCCGGCCCAGTCACTGCGGACCATTTCGGAAGGCTGGAACGAGGGCCTCTGGTTGCGCGAACGGGAGACGCTCGACGCACGCACCCGCAATACGCTCCTGGCCGGCCGGACGGTACTGCTGGGTCTGCTGATCGCGACTGTGGCGAAGCGCAAAGATGCTCTGGCTTCTCTGGCCTTGGTGTCGTTCGTGCCATTGGTGCTGTTTTATCCGGCCGACTATTACTGTGTTTTCCTGGTTGCCGCCATACTCTGCTGGCGCGGCAATCGCGGACTGGCTTTGGCACTGGTGGGGCTCCAAGCGCTCTTTTGGCTAGTCAACATACCGCTCTCCAGCGGCGTGTGCCTCGAATTACTACATTGGGTGATATCTCTGTGCCTGATTGTGGTCTTTGTGGTCTTTCTGGGGCGCGAGCTGCTTAATGGGGGTCAAGATCAGCGGGCGCGGCGTAAGGCACCGTTGCCGCTGCTGGCCGGGGCGGCGGCGATTCTGCTGGCCGGCTTCGTGGCCGATACGCGCGCCGCCCGCCGGCAGCCGCTGCCGTTCGAGTTGGACCTGACGCCGGACGACGTGTTGCTGGCGGAGAATTTGCAGCCGGGCCTGGAGCACATGGCTTCCTGGGGCAACGCCTGGTCGCGGAACGATCACTTGCTATGCGTGACGACGGGGGCGGCGGCCCGGGCTGTGGTGCGTGTTCCCGCCCCCAGTGACGGTATGTATAGTCTTGCGGTCACATACTCGACCGGCCCGCCCTTCGGAATTGTGACATTGGCAATAAACGGAGAACAGCCCATCTCGACGTTGAATCTGTACGCGCCGAATGTCGGTGTGAGGACAGAGGTATACGACGAGGTGGCGTTGAAGGGGGGTGATAACGAGTTCAGCTTCGCTGTTACGGGCAAGGACCGGGCCGCCAAAGACCAGTTCTTCGCGGTTGACACGATAAAGCTCGACTACGCGGCCCCGCGCGAAGCGAGCTCCAGTACCGCGGCGTGCCGCGCAGCGCTCGAGCGCGCGCTGGCGTGGCTTATGACTCATCCGGCGGACTGCTTCGATGGCGGGCGTCCGGCTATATGCAAGGAAATCGCTGTCCTGCATTCGGTAATGTCAACGCCGCAGCTCGCTGAGTGGGGCTCGAAGTGCATGCCAGAATTGCAGCAGCGCATCGAGCGATTGAACACCGACTGCGGCCCGCGCCTTTACCCGAATGAATACGAGGGCCTGCTGCTCGCGAGCCACGTGGCGCGGCAGTACAATCTGGAATTCGTTGCACTTCCACCCGTTGCGGAGCGGTTGAAACCCTGGATTGAATCCGTCTATGCCGATCGCTCGGCCCAGCTCTTGTTTGCGGGCGAGTACTTCAATCGCCTCTATCCTGAACAAGCTGTGGCAATCAATGTCGAACAAAGCCTCGTGTACCGCGAATACAGCGAACGCAAGCTCGCGCAAGTGCTGGCCGGCGACGTGGACCGGAACAAGACGCGAGCCGTAATGGCGACCATCTCGGCGCTCAGCCAGGACGTCTGCGGCCTGACCGATTTCGGCCGTTTGGCCCCTCCGGCCGGATATCTGGCCGATCAGGAATTCTGGGGGCGCTTATGCGAGGATGGGCTGCGCTGGAGTATGCAGACCGGCGACCTGCTCACGCTGGCCCGGGTCATCCAATTGGCCGAATGCCTGCGTGTGGCCGGCGCGGTTCCCGGGCTGCCGGCCGCGGTCGATCTGCTGGTCGAGCATCAGCGAGGCGACGGCAGCTTCGGCGCAATTACGTGTGACAACCCCAATCCGTACCGCGAAGGCGTACTTAACGCGGCCCTGGCGCTGAAGGCCAGCCTGCGCTGAATCGGCGCGCTGGCAAGCGACCGCCGAGCGACGGCGCAGAGTAGGCGCTATCTGAGCGCCGGCGGCGCTACTTTTGACGGTAAACGATTCGGCCGCGCTTCAGGTCGTAGGGTGAG
>JAGPEO010000341.1 GCA_018056925.1 Phycisphaerae bacterium | reverse complement strand
TGGAAGCGGCTGCCGGCTGGCGAGAAGAACCAGATGCCGGCCGAGAATTTGAGTTCCAATTCGAAGCTCGCCAGGTGGGCCAGCATCTCTTCGGGGCTGCGGCGAGTGGCTTGCGGGCGGAGGTCAACGAGCGGCATGGTCGGCTCCTTTCTCGATGGCTTCGCAACGTTCTATGGCTACTGCGTTGCGCCGGCCAGTATAGGCGGCCGGCGATGGTCCGGCACGCGGCGATCCCTGCCGCGCCTTAGCCGGCGTTAACCCTGCCCGAGTTCTCGCAGCCTGTCCTTTGCTGGCTCGTAGTTAGGATTCAATTCGAGTGCTTTGCGCAGCAGCCGGATCGCCTCTTCCCGGTGACCTTGTATCATTTCGAGGTAGCCCATGTCGTAGACGATTTCGTGGTTATTCGGCTGAATACTCGCAACGCGTTCGAAGCGTTGCCGTGCTTCCTCATAGCGTCCGGCGTGCCCGGCGATCACCGCCATGCGATAGTTGGCCAGAAAGTTGTCCGGTTCAACATAGAGAGCGTGTTCAAACTGCGTGTGGGCCTCGTCCCAGCGCCCCAGGGAAATCAGTACGTTGCCGTACTCTATGAGAAGGGGCACTTCGTTTGACGCCAGGTATAGCGCTTTGTCGTAATACGCGCAGGCGGCACCGCTCTGGCCGGCGCGATACTTCGTGCTGGCCAGCATCGCCAGAAGCATGACATTGTGCGGTTCGCGCTCCACGGCCGCTGTTAACACTTGGTCGGCATCGGCTAACCGCTCCAGAGCAAGCAGGCTTCGCGCGAGTTTAATCGCCAGCTCTCCCGCCGCGGAGTTCGCGCTCAGGGCGCGCCGGAACTCGACCACGGCCTCTTCATGGCGTCCGGCTTCGGCCAGCGCCTCTGCCAGCATGACACGCTCGGGGCCATCCTGCGGGCTGATTTCCAGCCCTTTGCGCAACGCGTCAATCGCCTCGTCCAGCCGGTGTTCCAGGCGCAGGGCATAGGCCAGGTTGTAGAGGGTGGCGGTGCGGCTGGGCCGGTCAACGTTGAAGTGCTTATTGACCGGTTCGAGCAATATTCCCAAGCCGAGCCCCAGCACAACCGTCCCGAGCACCGGCCAACGTGCGCGCCTCCGTAGCGCATATACGAAGGCCCACGCTGCCGCAATGACAACTATCGGAATAGCGGGCACACGGTAGCGCGGCGAGTAGAAAAACGTTACAACTACCAGTAGCGGCAACGCCAGTAGCATCCACTCGGGAGCACAAAGCCGGGGCCTGCGCAGCATCAGCACCAAGCCCACCAGCGCCGGACCTGTTAGCCACGGCAGCGGCAGCGGTGTGAGGCGGAGCCGTGTGTTCACGCCCTGCGCCATTTCGTCCGTCGGCGGATAAATGTCCGCGTAATGCCGCGAGGATATGAACAGGTAGAGCTTGCGTGCCGCCAACTCGACCAGTTTGGCAGGCTGCGAGCGCCATAGATGCAAGGCCTGGTCGCGGAAATAGCAATCTACATCCGCCCAATGCGGCTCGCGACCTGTAGCTTCACGGTATACCGTTTGTGTATCGTCGTGCATCAGCTCGCGCGCGGCGCTGACGCCGGGGATTGGAGTATATAAACCGGTAGAATTAGCGTAGTTGCCCTGCAAGAGTGTGATGCCGCCGCCGGCCTGGACCGGGAAAAAGCCGCCCCCGCTGGCATACCAGTTGTGTATCGTGGCCGGCGCGATAATCGCGGCCGCCACCACCGCCGGCAGCAGGGCTTTACCCACCCGTAGCATCAGCCCGGTGTGCGCGGCGTCCGACGTCGCAAGGCCGGCTTTTGCCGCACCCGGGCACCCTTTTGATTCTTCCGGCACACCATCGGCCGGCGCACGGCGGGAACCGCATATCGCGAACAACCATACCGCAACCGCCGGCAGCAACAGGACCGCCGGCGCGTACGCCACGGCCAATAGGCCGAGTGCGGCGCCCACTGCCAGCAGCCGCTGCCATGACTGGCGGTTCTGCACGCGCACCAGTGCGGCCCACACCAGAACAACCAGCATTAGATGTAGTGAGCTGGCCAGTATCCGCAACATGGCCGACGCCGGTTCGAGCAACGCCAAGTACAACCCCGCAGCCAGCAGCGCCACGCCCGCCCCGAAGCGCCCGCGGCAGACTGACGCCAGTAAAACCACTGCCGCCAGGTCGCCCAGCATTTGCAGTACATAGACTAATGTCGTTTGTGCCCCCAGCCACCGTATACCGCCCAGTAGATATGGGTATAGCGGCGCGGAAAAGAACGGATGATCCAGAACCACTTTGCCGGCCGCAATGTCGCCCGCCCACTCCCAGTAGACTCGGGCGTCGTTAACCGGCTGGAGGGCCAGCGGCGTCCCGCAGTATCCGGCCAGAATAATGCACCGAATTATCAGCCCTACCAGGCAAAGCCCGATCAGGAGTTGCGTGAAATGCCGGTCAATCCAGGACGCTTGCGGTTCGCGACCTGTTGCCCCGCCTTTAGCCGTGGTCATTGAGCGAGCGCGGCGTTCGGCGTCGCTTTTCGCCACTCCGGCCGCACGCGAAGTTTTCTGTCGTTTCATCCAACCTTCCGCTGACGTCCGCCCTCGCAACCGACGCTATATTTCAAGCGCGATGTCCAGAGCGACCGCCGAATGCGTCAAAGCTCCCACCGAGATGCGATCCACGCCGGTGGCCGCGATCTCGCCCACGTCTTCCAGTCGCACGCCGCCGCTGGCTTCCAATTCGAGCCGACCTTTAAGCCCCAAATCATCGCGCAGCTTCACGGCCGCCCGCATCTGCTCGCGCGAAAAATTGTCGAGCAACACGACGTCGACCCGCCCCACTTTGCACACCTCGGCGAATTGCTCCAGATTATCAACTTCAACTTCCACAAAGTCCGGCGAAAGCGCCGCCTTGCCGGCCGCACCGCCCTTTTTGCATTCGGTGATCGCGGTCCGCGGCACGCGCTCCAGCCAGCGCGTCAGCGTATCCCGCAGTCGATCGATTGGAACGTCGGCCAAGTGGTTGTCCTTGATCAAAATTGCGTCGTACAAGCCGAAACGGTGATTCTCGCCCCCGCCGGCCCGAACGGCGTATTTGTCCAATTGCCGCCAGCCCGGCAGCGTCTTGCGCGTGTCGAGGATTTTCACGTTCGGATTGACCGCCCGCGCCGCGCTGACGAACCGGCGCGTGAGCGTCGCCACGCCGCTCATCCGCGTAAGAAAATTGAGCAGCGTCCGCTCCACCGTCAGCACGCCCGAGCGCGGGCCGCGCACTACCGCCACGCTCGTGCCGGCGTCGACCTGCGCTCCGTCGGCGAATTCGCCCGCCATAGTTGATTCCGGGCGAAATTCCAGCGTGCAATTCAACCGCTCGGAAAAAGTCCGGCAGATCACCGGCCCCAGCGCCAGGCCGCAAATCACGCCCGCCTGCCGCACCACGACACGTCCCACCACTTCCGGATCCGACCCCGCCGTCAGCCGCGAAGTGATATCGCCGGCCGTCCCCAAATCCTCTGCACACGCCGCCGCAACAAGCTGAAGGGTAAGCGCTGACCACATAAATCACCCTGCGCGCCGCCAACCCAACAGAGCCGAGGCGCATTGCCGAATCGCTCGCACCGGAGATGCTGTCTGATAGCCCACTTCCATGAGAACTATTTTTCACCCGCCGACGCAGGACGCCGCTTGAAAAACGCTTCCAGCCGCTGCGCGTATTCAGGCGTCGCGGCGGCCGTGCCTTGCAGCAGGGCTTCGTACTCGAGCTGCCCATCCAAGGTGGCTGTCCACGCCCGATTGAGGGCACGTTTTATCAGCGCCACCGCTCGCGGCGGCTGCCCGGCCAGCTTCTCCGCCAGCTCACGCGCCGCCGGCGCCAGCTCCTCATCCGGCACAACGCGATTGACCAGCCCCCAGCGCAGCGCGTCCTCCGCGCTCAGGTCTTCTCCCAGCAGACACAGCTCGGCCGCCCGCGCGTACCCCACATGCTGCACCAGCGTCAGCGTCGCCGCACAATCCGGCACGAGGCC